>NZ_JBVHHW010000024.1:0-128637 GCF_055560875.1 Kitasatospora sp. NPDC023118 | reverse complement strand
CCCGGAGAGCCGGACGGCCACTCCTCGGGAGCCACAGAAGGCAAGACCGCATCAGCCACATCCGGCCCTCCCGGGCCGCCTAACAACTTACGGAGAACCGCATGACTGCCAACGTGTACGGCATCGCCAACACCGGCAAGGGAATCTACATCCCGCCGGGATGGGGCTCGATCTGGAAGGCCAAGTTGACGGTCGCACAGGCAGGCACGGGTACGGCCGTGGCCGCCGCCATAGGCGGCTCCTCCACGCAGGGCTACTACGCGTCAGACCTGCGCTTCAAGAGCTGGCTTGGGACGCTGCGGAGTTCACTGCAGACCACCTACGGCGTCGGCGGCTCCGGGTTCCGGTCCTCCTCCATGACAGCCCTGTTCCAGAGCGCGAACGGCGTCCCCGCGGCGGCAACCAGCGTCTATAACTCCGTCGGCAACCTGGCCACCCTCGGCGGCACCTGGAGTGCTGGAGGCAGCGCCTACGGCCCCGGCGGCTACTACGTGTACACGCAGGCGCCGGGAGCCACGTGGACTCTCTCGGTGAGGGGCACCGTCGTCAAGATCTTCACTGTGGACGGCGGAGGCAATCACGCCAATTGGACCTACTCGATCGACGGCGGTGCGGCGGTCACCGTGACCGACTCCGGATCCGGCCAGGCCACCATCCGGACAACGGTCATCAGTGGTCTGTCTGTTGGAGCTCACCAGGTCGTCATCACCTACGCCGGGACCGGCACGAACTTCCTGTCGGTGGTAGGGATCGCCGGCGAGAACACCACCGGGGTGATCGTCAACGACTTCTCCCGCTACGGCAGCAGGGCCGGCGACTACGCCCTCGCCGACCAGACCCTGGCCACCCCGTTCAACGCCGGCGCCGCCTACCCGGCCGACCTGGTGATCCTCACCCACGGACCCAACGACGCCGTCCACGGCGACACCGGCGACACGTGGGCCCGGAACATGCGGCTGCTCATGCAGAACGTCCGAGACGCCAACTCCAGCGCCGAACTGATGATCGTGCTCCCCAATGTCGGCAGCTTCGACACCACGAACTACATGTACCAGGACTACGCCGGCCCCGCGCGGGGGCTGGCAGAGGCGTTCGGGGCGGCCCTCGTCGACTTCTGGACCATCGGCAACAACAGCTGGAACTACTGGAACTCGCTCGGCTACTGGGCCTCGGCATCCACCCCGGGCGCAGCCGGGTCCGATACCGTCCACCCTTCCGACGCGGGCCACCTGTTCATCGCGAACACCCTGCTGCCGTTCCTGACGACGTGACTGGGAGAGCACGATGACCTCGATCCCCGCCCCGGTCTACACGACCACCGGAAGCGCCGTGTACACCGGCACCGTCACCGCCCAGGGCGGCACTCTCACCGTCACCAACGCCACCACCCCCCACTCCGCCAGCCTCAGCGTCGACGGAGCCATCACAGGCCTCACCGAAACCCTCAGCACAGCGGCTCCCAGCGGCGGCGTCCTCCAGGTCACCAACACGACATCCGCACCGACAGCCGCGAACATCGGCATCACCTCGAACGCCGCAGCGGACAAGACCCTGGCCGTGCAGGTGGCAGGAGACACGCAGCCCCGACTCACCGTGGACTCCAGCGGAAAGCACGGCTGGGGCCCCGGCGGGTCAACCGCGACGGACACCACCCTCTACCGGTCCGCAGCTGGAACTCTGACCACGGACGGGTCCATGGCGGTCGGCGCTAACCTGTCGGCCGCAGGAACGTCGACCCTCACCGGGAACGTGACCGCCGGGGCGAACCTGTCCGTCGCCGGAACATCCACCCTCACCGGGGCCGCCACCACCACCGGAACCCTCGGCGTCGGCACCAACCTGTCGGTCGCGGGAACATCCGCCCTCACCGGGACGGTGACCGCCAGCGGCGCCGTCAACGTCGGCACCAACCTGGCAGTCACGGGCACCTCCACACTCACCGGCAACGTGACAGCCAACGGGACTCTGACCGTCGCGGGCTCCGCAACCGTCGCCGGAGTCCCCTTCCCGGCAGGGGTCTACTTCCCGGCCGATCACGGCTTCGCGGCATGGACCTACGACCCGACAGGCGCGGTCAACACCAGCCTGACCACCAGCGGCACCCTCTATCTCGCCCGGGTGCCGATCAGGTCCGCCACGACGCTCTCCAAGGCGTACCTCAGCATCGCCACGGCGGCGTCCGGCGTCACCGCCAATCAGAACTTCGTCGGGCTCTACGACTCGGGCGGCACCCTGCGCGCTTCCACAGCGGCCGGCTCCATCGACGCCAGCATCACCTCCCCCGGGCTCCTCACCGCGACGTTCAGCGCCTCGTACTCTGCCCCGGCGGGCATGTACTGGATCGCGTTCGTCAACAACGCCACCACCCCCACCACTCTTGGACGCACAGGCACGTTCCTGGCGACGCCGAACGCGAATCTCTCCGCATCGGCCTACCGTTTCGCCGTGAACGGCACCGGCCTGACGAGCGCGCCCTCGACCATCACCCCCGGCAGCAACACCCTCAGCGGCATGATCACCATGTGGGCGGCCGTGGGCTGACAGCCCGGCGCAGACCCCACGCATTCACCTGAACCGCGAGTTGCCGTGGATCCCCATGGCATATCCCCTCGCCCGCTAGCGATGTACCCCGACCTCCGCCCCCACAGGCACCGTGGGGGCTTCTTCCTGCCCGGAGACCATCCATGGCCCTGCCCAACCTCGACGTGCTCGACAGGCACAAGGTCGGCGGCGTCCCGCCCGGCTGGGTCGTGCCCACGCCACCCACCACGGCGGCGCCGAACTCGGCCCCATCGCCCCCGACGGCGGGACCCGTCTCCCTCTCCTGACCACACCCCACGCCCCGGTCTGCACCGGGGCTTTCCCATGCCCGGAGGCATCGTGAGCCCGTCTCACCAGCACGCCGTGGTCGCCGCCCACGCCCAGGCCGCCACCCACCACTACACCGTCCACTACCCGGCCCATCCGCCTCGCGAAGGTGACCCGCACTACCGGGACTTCGAGCACTTCAGGCAGGCCACCAAGGACACCGCGGTCTGCCACTTCGCGGAGCGCCGCCACGGCGACACCTCCGAGTGCGCGGGCGGCCTGGAACTGCACCACGCCCACGTCGAGTTCAGCCTGCAAAACGGCGTCGACCTGGCCGTTCTGGAGGCCGACTACCCGGGTATCAGCAATCCGGACGAGGTCGGCGCGTGGGTCGAGTCCGCCGCCAATCTGGTCTGGTACTGCGCCAAGCACCACCGTGGCCACGGTGGCGTCCACACTGCCAGCGCCTCGGACTTCGAGGCGTCGGTATACGTCCGAGGGTTGATCAGCTGATGGCCTGGCTTCTGGCTGCCTGGTCGCAGGTCTGGCCCAATCTGGTGGCGTCCGTGATCTGGGCGACGCCTGCGTTCGTCACCCATCATCTGCTGGTCCGGCGGCACCTGCGGCGTATCCATGAGGCGGTCGGCAAGGGAGAGGAGTCCTGATGGCGTTCGCGAAGGGATACGACGTCTCCGACTACCAGCCCTCGATACCCACCGACGCGCAGTTCGTCTTCATCAAGGCGACCGAGGGCGGCCGTACCGGCCAGCAGGGCTACGCGGCAAAGCTTGCCGACGCCCGGGCCCGCGGCCTGGTCGTGGGGCACTACCACTTCTTGCACGCGGAGAACGACGTCCAGGGCGAGATCGACCACTTCTGTCAGGTCGTCGGCGCCGTCCCGGCGGGCGAGCTGCTGGTGTTGGACTTCGAGCCGTATGGCCAGCCGGTCGCGGACAGCGCGGCGACGGCGGCGAAGAACTCCTGGCTCGCCGCCGTGAAGGCCCGCTACCCGAACAACCGGGTGGGGCTGTACACGAGCGTCGACTGGTGGCACAGGACCGACGACAACGCCGGAGACTTCCTGTGGATCGCCGACTACGTCCCTGCCGGATCCCCGCGGATTCAGGCGTCGTGGAAGTTCCACCAGTGGACGGACAGCCCGCTCGACAGCGATGTGTACAACGGCACGATCGACGACCTGCGGACGTGGATCGGGGCGGCGGCGCCCGTCCCGGCTCCCACTGCCCCAGTGACGTCCGCACCGTGGCCCGGCCTGCAGCTGGTCTCCCGCGACCAGTGGGGCGCCCGACCGTGGAAGGAGCCCAACGGCTCGATCCCGTACGCCGGGCCGCGGGCTGGGGTGAAGATCCACTACCTCGGGGACACCTACACCTTCGGCAGCCACGACACCTGCCCGGCGTACGTCCGCAAGATCCAGGCCGAGCACATGGACGGCAAAGGCTGGTCCGACATCGGCTACAGCTTCTGCGTCTGCGAGCACGGCTTCGTCTTCGAAGGCCGTGGGCTCAACCGGCGGAACTCCGCCAACGGCGACGTCCCCCTGAACGAAGCCCACTACGCGGTGTGCGGACTCGTCGGCTCCTCCGGATCCACCGAGCCTACCCCCGAGCAACTTCAGGGCCTGCGGGACGCCATCGAGTACTGCCAGCAGCACGGCCCGGCCGGCCCCGAGATCAAGGGGCACCGGGACGGCTACCAGACCGACTGCCCCGGCGACCCGCTGTACGCGTGGGTGCAGGCCGGAGCACCTCGCCCCACCACCCCCGACCAGGAGGACGACATGCCCTACACCGAGGACCAACTCCGCGCGATGATCCGGGAGGAAGCGAGCGGCCAGACCGTCCGCGACGCCAACGCGTTCGCGGTCGCCTGGTACCTGGACTACATCCTCTCCGGCCAGCCGCTTCCCAACAACGTCTGGGGCGACCTGCCGGCCCACCTCCATGACGGCCTCGCCAAGCTGGTCGGCGACGCCGTTTGGCACCATCAGCTGCCCAACCTGGCTCGCCAGGCTGACGGGTCCTGGGCGCCCGACGGCTCCACCAAGGACGCCTACTGGTGGCTGGTGTGGCAGGACGTGTTCCAGGCCCAGCTCCTGGACGCCATCAAGGCCGCGGCGCTGACCCCGGAGCAGGTCCAGCAGGCCCTCGCGGACGGCACCCTGCGCGTCCATATCACCGTGGCGCCCGCCGCCAGCCCGACTGCCCCCACCGCCCCGACCTCCTGAGGAGACCGTGATGTCCGACTCCCTCCGTCGCACCCTCCGCACGATCCTTCAGACGGTGCTCGGCCTCGCCGCAGGCCTGCCTGTCTTGGTGCACACGACCGGCCTGCCGTCCACTCTGCCCGGCCTCGGCGTGGCTCTCGCCGTCGCCGCGACCATCACGCGTGTGATGGCGATGCCGGTGGTGGACGCCCTGCTGCCGGGCTGGCTCAAGATGACTGCGGCCTCGACGGCTGCCAGCACTGCCCCGGCCGCTGCGGCGCCGTTGGCTGAGCCTCCCACCGCGAGCCGCGAGTGACCCCGGAGGCCAACCCGACCTCCCTTGGGACGGAGGTAGCCGTCAAGCTGGAGCAGATCCGCGGCACCATGGAAACGGGGTTCGCGACCCTGAACGGCCGGCTGGACGTCGCGCTGACGCGGACGACCCAGGCCGAGGCTGACATAGCTCAACTCCGGGCCGAGGTCGAGGCCCTGAAGCGGGGCCGGTGGCCGCTGCCGACGATCGGCGCGCTCGGCGGCGTCGTTGGTACAGCAGCTGCCGTGATCGCCCTGTTCCGCCCCTGAACCACCACGCCCCCGCTCGGCTTCGGCCGGGCGGGGGCCGCTTCATCGTGTCCGCGCCAACGCGGCGCCGACAATCAGTCTTGCTGCTGGCCGTCGAGCGCGGCTTTCGCGGCTTTGAGGCTGTCCTGCCATGCGGTGTAGTGCTGCCCGGCCTGCCGGGTCTCCTCCCAGTAGGGGAGGGCGTGGAGGGCTGCTACCGCAGCCAGGTAGGTCTCGCGGGCGGCTTCGACGTCGCCGCCGACCAGCCGCGCCTCGGTCATCGCCCGGTCCGCACGAAGCGCGGCGACGTGGAGGGGCAGCAGGTCAGACGGGAGTTCGATGTCGGGCATGCCGCCATCGTAAGCACCTCTGGCAGGACGGCGCGGACCGCCCCGCCTAGATCATGAGGTGCCTGTGAGTAGCGAGTGGACCGTCCATGGCAGCCGGCCCGTCTACACGAGCCCGTTGGTGAACCTGGACCTCGTTGACGTCGAACCGCCGGGCCAGGCCCGCTACGAGCACCACCTGGTGCGGTTCGCTCCGGTCGCCGCCACGGTCGTCATCAACGACCGCGACGAGGTGCTCATGATGTGGCGCCACCGCTTCGCCACCGACACCTGGAACTGGGAGATCTCCAGCGGCATCGTCGAAAACGGCGAGACCCTTGAGGCCGCGGCCGCCCGCGAGGTCTTGGAGGAAACCGGCTGGCAGGTGGGAACGGCCGAGCCGCTCGCCTACAACCAACCGATCGGCGGCATGAGCAACGCCGAGCACCACGTGTTCCTCGCCCGCGGCGCAACGTACGTCGCACCGCCGGTGGACACTCACGAGGCCGACCGGATCGAGTGGATCCCGCTGGACCGGATTCAGGGGATGATCGACCGCCGTGAGATCGTGGCCGGCGTCGCGGTCACAGGTCTACTGCAGGTGCTGGCGCGTCGGCCTTAGCTCTCCAGAGCCGGGACTGCCTCCGTAGCGATCATCTCGCGGAGGTCGGCCACCAGCGGCATCCGCGCGGCCCGTGCCCTCAGCTGCGGGATACCTGCGCCCCGACTCTGCCACGGACGATTACGCCGACGCCTCCAATGCGGAGGAGGACCCGACAGGACGTCCTATCGCCGCTAGGCTGCGGACATGACGATCAAGGCTGTGGTGTTTGACGTCGGCGAGTGCCTGGTCGACGAGACCCGGGAGTACGGCACCTGGGCTGACTGGCTGGGCGTGCCGAGGCACACATTCGTGGCCCAGTTCGGCGCGGTGATCGCCGAGGGGCGCGACTACCGGGAGACGTTCCAGGTATTCCGGCCGGGCTTCGACCTGTACGAGGAGCGGGAGCGCCGCGCCCAAGCTGGCCAGCCGGAGCACTTCGGCGAGGAAGACCTCTACCCCGATGTCCGGCCCGCGTTCGCCCAGCTGCGAGCGGACGGTCTGTGGCTGGCCATCGCCGGTAACCAGACGGTCCGGGCCGGTGGGATTCTGCGCGAGCTTTTCACCCACGACGTGGACCTGATCGGCACCTCGGACGACTGGGGCGCCAGCAAGCCCGACCCCACGTTCTTCGAGCGCGTCGCCGCGGTGACCCCGGTCGAGCCGCACGAGATCTTGTACGTCGGTGACCGGCTCGACAACGACGTCCTCCCCGCCCGGGCAGCGGGGATGCGGACAGCGCTCATTCGGCGGGGGCCGTGGGGTTGGATCCAGCAGCACGACCCTGCCACCGCCGAGGCCACGTTCCGCATCGACTCGCTCTCGGAGCTGTCGGAGCTGATCGCGAAGTTCAACGCTGGAGTGAGCTGAGCGTCGTCGACCAGGAGTAGAGGCGGTCGTCCACGCGGCGGACGGCCGCCGAGTCCTGCCATGGGTTGAGCGCCCGCCTCGCGTCCCGTACGCGCTCCATCCCGGTGGCGTACCAGGTCACGGCCAGCTGGTCGAGCGCCCGCTCCAGCAGGTCGCACGCGAGCTCAGGCTGCCCGGCTGCCGCCTCAACGGCGGCAAGGTCTGCGAGGACGACCGTCCGCTGTTTCCCGTCCGCGTCGGGGAGGTCAGCGAGCGTCTGCTCCAGGGTGGTACGGGCCTGGGGGATGAGTCCGGCGGCCAGCTCGGTGTTGCCGCGGAAGGCGTGCAGGCGGACTGCCGAGAACCAGGTGAACCAGCTGGGTGAGGCGGCATCGCTTCCGGCGGCGAGGACGTCTTCGGCGTGGCGGAGCAGGGCGAGCGCGCCGCGGTGGTCGCCGCAGCGGGTGAGGCACTCAGCTTCGACTGCGTCGAGCCACGCACGGACTTCGGCGGAGGCTGGCGCCCTCCGGGCGTAGGTGCGAGCGGCGTGCATGCGCTCGCGGGCTGCATCGAGACGGCCGTCCCAGCCGGGCACGAAGGCGCTGTGAGCCAGGATCGCGGCGCCGAGCAGGTTGTCGTCGGCCTCACCGGCCGCCTGAAGCGCGCGGACGAAGGTGGCGTCGGCGGCGGCGGGTTGGCGCAGGTCGAAGAACTCGATGCGGCCCAGCAGCAGCAACGACTCCGCGAGGGCCGCGGCCAGGATGCGGCGGGCTACGCCGGACGTCTCGCCGAGCAGTGCGGTGCCGAGGCCTGCGTGCTCGGCGACGGCCCGGTGGAGGGCGGCGGGAGCCACGGAGGCGTAGAGCCGGCGGTGGGCCTGGGTGACTATGGCGTAGTCGGCGCCCACGGTGCCAGGTTGCGTACCGGCAGCGCCGTACGGTCGGGGTAGAGCGCCGCGCAGGGGCGTGGGTGCCACGGCAGCCGCCGAAGCTGCGTGCGCGGAAGGCACGGCGGGGCGGGCCCGGTTCCATGGGGCACGGAAACCGAGGTCCTCGACTGGCTGGTGGAGGACGTGGACGAGGAGTCGTTGGTAGTCCTCGCCGGGCCACGGCGGGGTGTCGGACTCCCATCGGCGGACCTGCCGAACGCTGACCTCGACGCCGCGCATGCCGAGTTGGCGGGCCGCTTCCGTGAGTGCGTCGGCGAGGGTCTGCTGTGTGGCGTAGCCAGCGGCCTGGCGGGCCGCCTTGAGCGCGGTGTTGGGCACGGTGTCCTCCGCACGAGCCGATGATGCACCAACCCTACGACTGAGCAGGTCAGCTCGGGGACCCCGGCGGCATATGACCGGCCCGAAAGTCCTCCCCAAGTCCTCCAAGAGTCCTCTGCAAGACCTTCAGGACGTCCGCACGAGCGACGACGATTCACCCATGACGGACATGACGGTACTGGTCGAGTACCGACCGCTCGACGGCGAGCCCCGACAGATCTGGGTGACCAGCCAAACAACTGCACGGCCGGGCCTGGGGTCGTCGTGCACTGGCGACGTCCTGATCGACGCCGGCCACGTACACACGACCACCGGCCAGCGCTCCGCCCCGCTCGGCTGGGCCGTTGTGGCCCACCTGAAGTGCATCGAGGAGGACGCAGCATGCTGAGTACCGACAGCCTGACGGTCGCGGTGGACGGCCACCTGGAGCGCGTCACAAGACCGGCCCTGGAGGCGCTTGACGTGCTGTGGCAGGCGGTCCGCCAGCTGCCGATCAGCACGTACGAGTTGCAGGCGATGGAGCGGCTGCTCGCCTCCGGCAGCACGGCGGACCTGGAGCGCATGATGGGCGGGGAGGGAGTCATCGACTGGGTCCTCGACCTCGGAGGCGAGGACCGGGCGATCGTGCGCGTCTGGCATGGCGACGGCCTCACCGCAAGCCAGCGGGTTGCTGCCCGCTACCAGCCCGAACAGGTGCAGGCCCCGAGCCGGGGTGTGCCTGGATTGTGGGCCGTGCGGGACACCAAGTCCGGCGAACTCGTCCGTCAGGACGACGAGGTGCTGCACTTCGCGATCGAAGACAGCGCCCGCGACTGGATTGGCCGTCAGGTGAATTTGGCCGGCTACCGCAGTACTCGCCACCTGGCGGGCGCCGAGTGAGCACCGTCGGCGGAAAGCCGGTCCAGGCCGTGATGACCGTCGGCACCTGCGTGGGCTGCGGTGCCCATGTGCGTGGGCGCCTGGTGGCCACCGTGGACGAACGGCGGGAGCTGGTCGACGGCCACAAGGACTGTCCGGGCCGCTCGCGCGAGCCACGCCCGCGCCGCCATTCCCGGTGAACTCCTTGGCCGGCCGTACGGCGGTACGGTCGGCCTACTCGTCGCGGAACAGCCTCCACAACGGCACGCCGATGGCCCGAGCGATCGCGCTCAGCTGATCGAGGGTCGCCGGGACGAGGCCGTTCTCCATGCGCCCGATCGTTCGCCGGTCGATCCGGACGTGTTCGCCCAGCTGCTCTTGGGTCAGGTTGGCCTGTCGCCTGAGCGAGAGGATTCGTGACCCTACGTCTCTCCGGTCGCGGATCTGCTGGTCATCGGGCTGGTGAGGCGCTGGCACCTCTTGACGCTGGCCCGTCTTTGATCAAAAGTCTGTACCGGTATGCCGCCATTAATCGACAGCCTGTTCGACTCGATCCGCCATCGCCGCCGGGCCACGCCTGTGGTCGCCAAGGCTGGCGAACCCAAGTCGTAACCAAAATCCATGATCATCTGTCGATTAATTGCCAGACCGACGTGGAACCATCCACCCCAACCCTGGCATATGCCAACCGCCGCCACCGAACCGGGAGGTCCCGTGTCAATGGGCTGCAGACCCCCTCACACCGCAGCCAACAAGCCCCTGAACAGCCGCGTCGCCCGACCGTCAGGCCGCTCCTTAGCCCCATCACCACAGGAGACCGGACCCTCTGGCCAGACAGGACGACACCATGCAGCACCCCACAGACCTCCACGCCATAATCGACCAGATCCACGTCTCGGCCCTCCAGTACCTCATGACCGGGCATGTGGCCGACTTTCAGCGCATCTTCGGCCCCCTCCTGGACGACGGCGCGCTTGAATCCGACACCTGCCGCGTCTACATCGCCCGAGGTCCCGCAGCCGAACGCGACCAAGTCCTCGCGGCATGCCGGGAAGCGGTCCACGGCAAAGCCCTCGTTACCCGCTGCCCGATCTACGACTCCGACGTCATCGTCGTCGCACCACTGCCGGCCCACGCCATCACCAGCGGCTGGGACCTGACCGGCCTTCGCCTCAGGACCGTCACAGACCCGCGCCCAACTTGGCACCTCGGAGGCAGCGGAATCTCCACCCTCACCCACACCGCCCAGGCCTACGGCGACGCCTCCAACGCCCTCCTCAGCGCCCGGTACCTGACCGAACGAGCCGCCCTCCACTCGTCTGACATCCGCCTCGTGCAGATCCTCGGCGGACGCGCCCAGGCCTGGGCCGCAAGCCTCCTCGAACCGCTCCGCCACCAGGCCGAGAACCGGCGCGACCTGCTGACGGACACCGCCAGCCTCGCCTTGGCCTTCAACCACTCAGCCGTCGCAACGCTGCTCCGCACGAGCCGGAGCGTTGTCGCCAACCGGATGAAGCGGATCGGCGAGCTCCTCGACCTGCGCCTGAGCGAGCTCCGGGACCGGGCCATCCTCGACCTCGCCCTCGCAGTCGATGCCCGCGCAGACTGCGGGCCTCCGAGCGAGTTCGTGGCGCTCGCCGACCTCCTCAGCACCCCCGACGTCCGCACCTGGGCCGCTTCACTGCTGGGGCGCCTGGACGCCGACAATCGCCCGCTGCGCCGCACGGTGATCGCCTGGTTGGCCCACAACGGCCATGTGACTGCCGCCGCCGAGGCGCTGACGCTCAGAGAAGCAACAGTGCGCACCCACCTGAAGGCCGCCGAAGCGCTCCTCCATCGACGACTCCTCGGGGCTCTGCTAGAGAACGAACCCGAGATGGCCGACCGCGGAGTAGTCGGCAGTGGTGAGGTGTTCCTGGCAGCCGCAGTCCTGGGTGAGGTCGCAGTGCCGGAGTGGCCGATTCTGGGGCTCCGGATGTGAAAGTGCACTGACAATCGATGCACATGTTGTGCTCGCCCCGAAAAATCGGTGCACTTTTGCTGTTTCGTGCGCCGGGCGTGCGCCCCTACCGTAGACCTCCCCCCCAGACGGTCGGCGGCGCCCCAGGGGCGTCAGCCACCCCTGAACTGCCGCCCCCTGATGAGGCCTCCTGCCCACCCGTGCCTCATCTGGGGGCGGCATCGGCCAGCGCGATCACCGCCTCCGGCCTCTACCTCACTGCGTCCCTACGAGGAGATCCCACCCGAAGCTCGCAGACGTCACCCCGGGAGGCCGGCCGAAGTTCTTGGAGAACTTTATGAACGCAAACGTGACCTCCGTCACGCCCGAGCCCATAGTCGGAGCGGCCCACCACCCGGGGCCGCCAGGACTGCAGGGCGAAGGAGCCGCAGATGTCGATCGCTGGAGCCGCAACGGCGGGGGGACCCAGACGCAAGGACCGGACCCACTACCTCTACCTCGCGGTGATCGCCGCCGTGATCGCGGGTGTGGTGGTCGGGCTGGTCGCCCCCGGCTTCGCCGTGGAGCTGAAGCCGGTCGGCACCGGTTTCGTCAACCTGATCAAGATGATGATCAGCCCGGTGATCTTCTGCACCATCGTGCTGGGCATCGGCTCGGTCACCAAGGCCGCGAAGGTCGGCAAGGTCGGCGGCCTGGCCATCGGCTACTTCCTCGCCATGTCGACCGTCGCACTCGCGATCGGCATGGCCGTCGGCAACCTGCTGGAGCCCGGCGACGGCCTGCACCTGACCGCCGCGCTCGCCAAGTCGGGCCACGCCCAGGCGGCCGCCGGCGGCGCCCAGTCGACCACCGACTTCCTGCTCGGGACGATCCCCGACACCCTGTTCTCGGCCCTCACCCAGGGCAAGGTCCTGCAAACCCTGCTGGTCGCCCTGCTGGCCGGCTTCGCGCTGCAGGCGATGGGCCCGGTCGGCGCCCCGGTGCTGCGCGGGATCGAGCACCTGCAGCGCCTGGTCTTCCGGATCATGTCGATGATCATGTGGGTCGCGCCGATCGGCGCCTTCGGCGCCATGGCCGCAGTGGTGGGGGCCACCGGCACTGCCGCGCTGAAGAGCCTCGCCGTGATCATGATCGGCTTCTACGTGACCTGCGTGCTGTTCGTCGTCGTGGTGCTCGGCGCGCTGCTGCGCCTGATCGCCGGGGTCAACGTGTTCGCGCTGCTCAAGTACCTCGGCCGCGAGTTCCTGCTGATCCTGTCGACCTCCTCCTCGGAGAGCGCGCTGCCCCGGCTGATCGCCAAGATGGAGCACCTGGGCGTCAGCCGCCCGGTCGTCGGCATCACCGTGCCGACCGGCTACAGCTTCAACCTGGACGGCACCGCGATCTACCTCACCATGGCCTCGATCTTCATCTCCGAGGCGATGGACAAGCCGATGTCGATCGGCGAGCAGCTCTCGCTGCTGGTGTTCATGGTGATCGCCAGCAAGGGCGCGGCCGGGGTCACCGGCGCCGGGCTGGCCACCCTCGCGGGCGGGCTGCAGTCGCACAAGCCTGCGCTGGTGGACGGGGTCGGCCTGATCGTCGGCATCGACCGCTTCATGTCCGAGGCCCGGGCGCTCACCAACTTCGCGGGCAACGCCGTCGCGACCGTGCTGATCGGGCACTGGACCGGCGAGCTGGACGCCGAGCGCGCCCGCCGGGTGCTGGGCGGCGAGCTGCCGTTCGACGAGCTCACCCTGGTTGACGCCCACGGCGCCCCGGGCGCCGCTGAGCCCGAGCCCGAGCCCGAGGCCCTGCCCGCCCGGGGCGCGGCAGCCGCCGTCTGAGCGGCCGTTCCTCCACTCCCCCGGTCCGGCGCCCCCACCAATCCCCCGGAAACGGCGCGCCGGGCCGGGGGTTCTCCGCGCCCGCCGTCGCGGTCAGAACTCCTGCGAGCCGCTGACCGCCCAGGCCACCCCGCTCGCCGGGTCCTCCAGCGCGAGGTGCAGATGGCGCAGCCCGGCGGCCGGCTCCTGCCAGGTGAAGCAGCGCATCCGGGCCACCAGGGCGTTCACCTCGGTCCGGTCCGGCCCCTCCGCGCCGGCCATCGCACCCAGCGCCCGCCAGAGGCCCAGCCGCCCGTGCGCGCCGCCGTGGGTGCGGCCCACGGCGGCCGCCTGCACCAGCGCCGGACAGGCGAGCGCGAACGGCAGGTACCCGCCGACCACTCGACGGCGCCGGGACAGCACGGCAGCCGCCAACTGGGCCTGGCCGCGGACGCAGACCACCTCCGCCCAGGGCGCGAGCGCGGACAGTTCGGCCAGAGCCCGGGTGACCCGCTGACCGCCCAGCCGCCCGCCCGGTTCCGGCAGCTCGACCTCGCCCAGGCCCTCCCGGCTGGCCGGCAGAGTCAGCACCGCGCTGCGCGCTCCCCCGCCGGGCAGGTACTCGCGCACCCGCGAGGCCCCGTCCCAGCCCGCCGCCTCCCACGGCTCCAACCGCAGCGGCACGCCGTCCGGGTCCGGCTCGGCCCCGTACGAGAGGTCCTCGCCGAGCAGCACCCGGGTGTGCGCGACCAGTCGGCGCACCGGGGCGGGGCCGAGCAACGGGGCCAGCCGCAGCCAGGAGTGCCGGGTCGCCAGGACCTCCCAGAGCGGGCCGGCGTCGTGGTCGGCCACCCCGGCGACCGTCCCCTCGCCGCCGTCCGCGTCGAACAGCCGGACGGCCAGTTCGGGCGGCGCCGAGTAGGCGATCAGGTGGCCGAGCGGCGCGGTCAGGTCCACGGCGGCCCGCTCCCCGGCCTGCAGCACGGCGGCCGCCCGGCCCTGCCGGTAGGCGGCGAGCAGCTCGGGCCAGCGGCCGCCCTCGGCCAGGGCACGCAGGCGGTGGTCCTTGTCCGTGATCACGATTTGAGCGTACGGGCCGGGGGCGCGCATCAGCCGACTTGCCGTCAGTTCGGTGCGTCGGTGGCCCGGCCGGGACCTTGCCCGGAGTCCTCGGACGCCGTCCGGACGCCACCCCGGGCACCGCGGCTCAGGCCCCGTGCCGACGCTCGTGCTCCAGGACCGCACGCAGCCGGCCGTGGGCGCGGCGCCGGGTGACGGCCAGGGTGCTGCGGTGCAGACCGAGCAGTTCGGCGGCCTCGTCGACGGAGTAGCCGTCGAGGTCCACCAGCACCACGGCCCTGGCCTGCTTGGCGGTCAGGAAGCCGAGCAGCCGGACCACCTCCCAGCGGGCCTGCAGCTCGGCCATCCCGCCGGACGGCGGGTCGAGCGCGGACCGGCCGCGCTCCACCGCCTCAGCCAGCCCGGACACCTCGGGCAGCGCCACCCGGCGGCGCTCCCGGCGCCACTGGTCGCGCAGGATGTTCGTCATCGTGGTGAACACATAGGCGTACGGCTGCGGATGGCTGAGGAACCGCTCCGGGCGGCGGGCGATCCGCAGGTAGGCGTCATGGACGACGTCACCGGCGGCGAGTGGGTTTCCGGCGAGCATCGCGGCCGCCTGGTGGAGTCTGGGCAGAAGGTCGGTGAACACCTGGTTGAAATCGGCGGATTGGCATTCCGTAGGACCCGAACCGAAGCCCTTCCCATGCCCGCCCGCATGTCGTCCGCTGCAATCCGCCATGCCGCTCTCCCCGGAAATCGGCATCCCTAACGCCCAGTTGGGGCTGACCTCAGGCCAGCCAACCGGGCAGGTTGTGACACAGGTCACATCATAGGTCGTCGTCTCACGCTGCGCAGTTATTCGTGTGCAATTCGTCATCGACCAGGCGGGAGACGGGAATTCACCCCACCCGCCGTTCCGCCTGTCGGGGCGCTCCGCCCGATGGCAACCGTTGAGTGAGGAGAAGTGCCATGCGAGGCTGCATCGCCAGGAAGATCGCCACGTTCGGGATGGCCACCGCGGCCGCCCTGGGCGTGCTCGGTTCCGCCACCCTGCCGGCCGCCGCGGCTCCGGCCGCCGACCAGACCATCACCCCCGGGGCCGCGGCGGCCTCGCCGCATGTCGTCGCCGACCCCTACCACTGCGTGATCACCGCCAACTACGGCTGGCGCTGGGAGGGGTACTGCAACATCTACTCCGGCCAGCTGCGCACCATCACCTACTGCGCCAACGGCAGCCACACGGTCGGCCTGTGGATCGGCGCCCGGCCGGAGGCCTGGGCGGTGTGGGGCAACTGCCCGGGGTCCACCTGGACGAAGATCGTGTTCCAGTGGCACAGCTGAGCTGATAGGCGATGACAGCTGACGGATGACAGATTTCGAAATCTGTCATCCGTCAGCTGAACTCTGTTCGCTGAACTCTGTTCGCTGGCATCCGTTCGCTGAAATCCGCCAGCCATCACCCCGCCCGACCGGTCGCCCCGCCCAGCCGGTCACGGGATCGGCGAGACCTCCTCGAGCAGCCGCGCGGTGTGCACCCGCCCCGCGTGCTCGACCAGGTTGATCAGCACCTCCTTCCCCGAGGCCCGCTGACGCGCGTCGCACAGCACCACCGGTGTCCCGGCGTCCAGGTCCAGCGCGCGGGCGACCTCCTCCGGACCGAACTCGCGTGTCCCGGCGAAACGATTCACCGCGACCACGAACGGAATGCCCCGGTGCTCAAAGAAGTCCACGGCCGGGAAGCACTCGGTCAGTCGCAGGGTGTCGGCCAGCACCACCGCACCGAGCGCGCCCTGCGCCAGCTCGTCCCAGAGGAACCAGAACCGGTCCTGCCCAGGAGTGCCGAACAGGTAGACCGCCAGGCCCTCGCGAATGGTGATCCGGCCGAAGTCCATCGCCACCGTGGTGGTGATCTTGCGCTCGACACCGTCGAGGTCGTCCACCTCGCGCCCGGCTTCGGTCAGCCGCTCCTCGGTGCGCAGCGGCCGGATCTCGCTGACGGCGCCGACCAGCGTCGTCTTGCCGACCCCGAAGCCGCCCGCCACCAGGATCTTGAGCGCGAGCACGGAGTCGGCCGGGTCCACCGGGTCGGACAGCCGGCGGTCGGACGCGTGGTGGTCGGACGGCCGGGCGTCGGACGGGTGGTCAGAGTGCACGGAGTCCATGGATGACCTCCTGGAGGATGCGCTCGTCGGGGAGCAGGGCGGGCGGGACGGGGCGGCTGACCCGGATGAGCCCGGCGGCCAGCAGGTCGCCGAGCAGCACCCGCACGACGCCCACCGGCAGGTCGAGGTCGGCGGCCAGCTCGGCCACGGACAGCGGCGCGCCCCGGCAGAGGCCGAGGATGCGCGCCTGCTCCGGGCCGATCGGCGGCTCGGGCGTGTCCAGGGCGAGCGCCGGGTCTGGCAGGTCGGACACGACCACGGCGATCAGGTCGAACTGCTGCTCGCCCGCGCCGGTCCGACCCCTGGTCATCGTGTACGGGCGGACCAGCGGCCCGGCCTCGTCGTCGTACCAGCGGGCCCGGTGGGCGGCGGCGAGCGGGTTGCGGGGGTGTTCGTCGGGCTCGGCCCGCGGATGCTCCGGATGTCGCTGGTGGTACGGATGGAACGCGGGCGCCGACTCGTACGGACGATCCTGTTCATCCGGACGATCCGACTCGGACGGTTGGTCGGACCCGTACGGACGGTCCGGTCGGTAGGGGCGGTCCGCCGGGTACGGCCGGTCCGGGCGGGGCACCGGGCTCACCCGCCGTACACCACGCGGGGCGCGGCGCTCAGGTGCTCCCCGACCCTGCGGACCAGTCTGGCCATCTCGTAGGCGATCAGCCCGAGGTCGGCCCGGGCGCTCGCGAACACGGCCAGGCAGGTGCCCTCCCCGGCCGCCGCAACGAGCAGGTAGCCGCCCTCCAACTCGACCATGGTCTGACGGACTTCGCCCGCGCCGAAGTGCCGGCCGGCGCCCTTGGCCAGACTGTGGAAGCCGGAGGCGACGGCGGCGAGGTGCTCGCCGTCCTCTCTCTCCAGTCCGGTCGAGGTGCCCATGGCCAGGCCGTCGGCGGAGAGCATCACGGCGAAGCGGACCTCGGGGGCGCGCTGGACCAACTCGTCCAGGAGCCAGTTCAGTTCCCCCGCGCAGTGGGTGGTGCTGATCACGGACGGTCTCCTTCGGGTCGGGGCGAGGACGGATGGCGGCGCAGCGGCCGGGGTCGGGCGGGGTCGGCCGGCGGATCCTCGGGCCGCCGGTCAGGGCGCAGTCCGCGCGCCCAGCCGCTCTGGAAGGCGGACATCGCCGCGCGCGCCGCCTCCGGGCTGCGACTCACGGGCGCCGGACCGGCAACCCCGGAAGCCCCGGCGGCGGCGGTACGGCGGATGCGTGGGGCCGGTCCGGCCGGGGCCTCGCGCAATTGGGGCACCAGGCTCGTCTGCCGCACCCGGCGCGGCAACTCATCTGGCCCTCCACCTGGTTGGGATTCTTCGGCCGCCGACGCGGCCGCCGTGCGGTACTGCTGCGCCGGACCGGACTGCGGACGGGAGGCGGCACCCGGACCCCCGTCCGCAGCCGGTCCGGCCGTCCGGGCGCCGGAGGCCCGGAAGGGGGTGCGGCACATCGGCCCGGGGTCGCCGCCCCGGACGCCGAAGGCCAGCAGCGCCCCACCCTCCGGCAGCGGCCCACCCGCCGCCGGAAGCTCGATCTCCGTCACCCCTCCGCCCCGGAAGGCCAGGCCCTCGGCCGGGAGGGGGGCGGGCTCCGGCCACGTCGCGGCGGTCGGCGACTCCGGGGAGGCCAGGCTCTCCGGCACGGCCGGACCTTCGGGGGCGGCCGGACCGCACGGAGCGGTGACGACGTCCAACTCCGCTACCGGATCGAAGGATTGCGCCCTGCCGTGCCGCTCGTCGGCCAACACCCCGGTGGGCAGCAGGACGACGGCGGTGGTGCCGCCGTACGCGGAGGTCACCAGCGAGACCTTGACGTCGTGCCGCCGGGCGAGCCGGCTGACCACGAACAGGCCGAGCCGGTCACTGTCGAACAGGTCGGTCTGCTCGGCGGCGGCGATCCGGCGGTTGGCGGCGGCCAGCGGGGCCGGTCCCATGCCGAGGCCGCGGTCCTCGATCTCCAACGCGTAGCCGTTGCCGACCTGTTCGCCCCGGATATGCACCCGGGTGTGCGGCGGGGAGAACCCGGTGGCGTTCTCGACCAGTTCGGCCACCAGGTGGGTGAGGTCGGCGACCGCGTGGCCGACCACGGCGGCCCGCGGCAGCGGGTGCACCTCGACCCTGGCGTACTCCTCGACCTCCGAGACGGCCGCGCGCACCACGTCCACCAGGGGGACGGGCCGGCGCCAGGCCCGGCCGGGGACGGCCCCGGAGAGGATGATCAGGCCCTCCGCGTGGCGGCGCATCCGGGTGGTGAGGTGGTCGAGCCGGAACAGGTCGGCCAGCTCGGACGGGTCCTCGGTGCGCCGCTCCATGGCGTCCAGCAGGGTGAGTTGGCGGTGCACCAGGACCTGGCTGCGGCGCGCGAGGTTGACGAACACCCCGGAGACCCCGGACAGCACCTCGGCCCGTTCCACCGCCGCCGTGACGGCCGCCCGTTGGACGGTGCCGAGCGCCCGGTGCACCTGGCCGATCTCGTCGTCGCGACCCACCGGGCGGGGCGCCTCGGCCTCGATGTCCACCTCCTCTCCCGCGCGCAACCTCCGGATCGTGGCAGGCAGTTTGCGGCCGGCCAGGTCAAGTGCCGAGTTCCGCAAGCCGATCAGCTCGGTGACCAGACCGCGGCCGATCTGCACCGAGATCACCAGCGAGGCGACCACCCCGAGCAGGCCGAGTAGCACGGCGATCCCGGCCGGCGTGAACAGGCCCAGGGCGTAGGGGTTCTGGCGCTCGGCGGCGAGCCGTCCGGCCCGGTCCTCGACGGCGCGCAGGCCACCGGTCACGTTCCCGGCCACCATCGCCCACCGGTCGGCGGGCACGGCGGCGACGGCGGCCCGGCCGTCGGCGGCGGTACGGATCCTGTCCTCGTAGCCGACCAGCTCCCGATGGTCCTGGCCGTCGGTGACGGCGAGCAGCGCGTCCCGGTCTGCGGGGCGCAGGTCGGCGGCCGTGCCCTGCTCGAACTCGCGCCGGGCGAAGACCGCGCCGGAGAACTCGCGCAGCTGGTCGTCACCGAGCGCACCGGAGAGCTGGGCGGTGCGCAGCAACGCGTCCTCTCGGGCGAGGAGTTCGCGGGAACGGGCGAGGTCCAGCAGAACCCGGGTGTCGGCGGCCGACCTGCCGTCCTGCTGCGGGGCTACGGCGCCGGACACGGCGAGCGCCCGGTCCACGGCCGCGCCGTACGCGGCGTACGCCTCGGGCCAGCCGACGGTCCGGGCCAGCACCCGGGCGCGCAGTTCGGGCAGGGCGTCGAGGGAGGTGCCGAGGGCGTCCAGGCGGGCGGCGGCGTCGGCGCCCAGGCCCTGGGCGTCCGCGCGGTTGTAACCCTGGCCCGGGTGGCGGGGGTCAGGGAACAGCGGGGCGAGCGCCCGGTCGGTGGTGTCGGCGGCCTCGCGCAGGGCGCTCTCCCGAGCGGCGGAGGGCGCGGAGGGCGCGGAGGGCGCGGCGCCCGGGGTGGCCAACAGCTGGCCGGCGGCGGCGCGTTCGGCCTGCAGGCCGGCGACCGTTCCGGCGACGGGCGCGAGCAGGGTGCGCTGGGCGTCGCGCAGGCGCAGCAGGTCCCAGACGCCCTGGGCGGTGGTGACGGTCGCGAAGCCCCAGAGAGCGATGACGGAGACGACCGGGACCATCAGCAGGGCGATGATCCGGGCGCGGACGGTCCGGGGACGCAGCCCGCGCAGCCAGGACCCGGGACGCGGTGGACGGGCGGGCGGCCCGGCGTGGGCACCACGGCGGGCCCCGGGGGCGGTACCGCGGTCTTCTCGCATGGGTGAGGGGCCTTTCGGGCGGGGACTGGCGTCGGACGGGAACGGACTTCGGCGGGAACGGACTTCGGCGGGGACTGGCGCCGGACGGGGATCGGCCTCGGGCGCGGCCGCTCACACGGCGCGGTCGTGGCGCTCGGAGCCGTGGCGGTACGGGTCGGGGAGTTCCGCTCCCGGGAACTCGACGTCGGGGTGGGCGGGCGGCGCCGGGAACTCCTCGACGGTCAGCTCGCCCGCCGCCAGGTAGCCGGCCCGCTCCTGGGCGGTCGGGGAGAGCGCGACGAAGGCCGAGGCGAGGAAGAGGAAGGAGCCGAGGCCGACGGCGAGCGGGAAGACGAACTCCATCGGACTGACCCCGCCGAGGCCGGTGCGGGCGGGGTCCAGCTGGACGTGCACGGCAGCCATGCCGGTGTAGTGCATGCAGCTGACGGCGAGTCCCATGGCCAGCGAGGCGGCCCCCGCCGCGTACACGTTGCGGATGGTGACGGCGGCCCAGAGCGCGGCGGCGGCGGCGCCGACCGCGACCAGCACGGACAGCGCGACCGTCCCGGCGTCGTAGCGCAGCCCGCCGTGCATCCGGACGGCGGCCATCCCGAGGTAGTGCATCGCGGCGACGCCGACCCCGGTGGTGGAGCCGCCGCCGAGCAGGGCGAGGCCCCGGTGTCTGCCGTAGGTGACGACGGTCAGGCCGAGGCCGGTGACCAGCACCGCGACGACCAGGCTGAGCACGGTCAGCGGCACGTTGTAGCGCAGCTCGGTGCCGTCCACGGTGAAGCCGAACATGGCGACGAAGTGCATGGTCCAGATGCCGGAGCCGATCGCCGCGGCGGCGGTGACCAGCCAGTTCCGGCGGGTGGCGCCGCTCGCGGCGAGGCCGCGCAGGGTGCAGCGCAGCCCGAGGGCGGCGCCGGCGCAAGCCATCAGGTACGAGAGGACGGGGGTCAGCCAGCCGAAGCTGAAGTCGTTCAGGGTGCCCATGGGACCTCCGGTCGACCGGTCGGGCCCGGAGCGGTACGCGGTGCGCCCGGGCACCCCCGGCCGGGCGGACTGCACGCGGGGCATATGCCAATCGCATGTGCCCTTTCGACCTGGGGTGCGTGGGACGCTATCGAGGGGTCGGAATCGACCACCCGAAGATCTGAAAAGCTGCCCGCACGCCAGGAGCGATGTGTTCGAATGGACCGGTCGTGTGCCCGAAACCCGGCGTGGAACCCGGCGAACGACCGACGGCGGGCAGCGAACGGCGGACAACAGGCAGCAAACAACGAACAGCGGACAGATAACAGATTTCGAAATCTGTTATCTGTCCGCTGAGCGCTGAAAGTTGAGCGCTGAACGCCGAAACCCGACAGCTGCCGGCCGTCAGCCGCTAGCCACCCGTCACCCCACCGCCGCCACCCGCACCCGCATCGCACTCGCCGCCCGCAGCGTGATGCCCTGCGCGAGCGCCACCCGCTGGTCCACCACCTCCACCTCGAAGTCCCGCAAGAGCACCCCGAGGGTCAGCACCGCCTCCAGCATCGAGAAGTGCTGCCCGATGCATGCCCGCGGCCCCCCGCCGAACGGGAACCAGGCGTACCGGTGCCGGGCCTTCTCCTCCTCCGGCAGGAACCGGTCCGGATCGAAGCGCTCCGGCTCCACCCAGTGGTCCGGGTGCCGCTGGGTGACCAGCGGCGCGACCACGACCTGGGCCCCCGCCGGGATGACGTACCCGTCGATGACCGCCTCCTCGACCGCCCGCCGCCCGACCAGCGCCGCCGCCGGGAAGAGCCGCATCGCCTCCTTCAGCACCCGGGTGATGTACGGCAGCCGCTCCAGGTCCGCCGCCGTCGGCGCCCGCCCGGCCAGGACGGTCCGCGCCTCCTCCTGCGCGAGCTTGCGCTGCTCCGGGTGCTTGGCGAGCAGGTGCAGCGCGAAGGCCAGCGAGGTGGCCGTGGTCTCGTGCCCGGCGAGCAGGAACACCAGGACCTGGTCCCGGAGTTCGGCCGGATCCAGCCGTTCCCCGTCCTCGCCGCGGGCCCTTCCGAGCAGTGTCAGCAGGTCGTCCGCGTCCTCGTCGCCGCCCCCGCGCGCGGCCCGCTCGGCGATGATCCGGTCGCAGATCCCGTACAGCGCCCGCTGTGCGTCGGCGCCGCGCCGGTTGCCGGGCGTCGGCCAGTTGCGCGGGAGCCGAACCGGTGCGAAGCCGCGTTCCTTGATGTACTCGCCGAGCGCCGGGAAGCTGCGGTTCACCACCTCCACCGCCTCCTCCACGTCGGCGCCGAAGAGGATCCGCGCCACCGCGCGCAGCGCGAACCGCGACATCTCCTCCGCCGCGTCCACCACCCCGCCCGGCACGGCCCGCCACCGCTCGGCGAGCGCCTGCGCCTCCTGGGCGAGCGCGTCGGCGTAGCCGTCCACCCGACGCCGAGTGAACAGCGGCTGGATCAGCCGGCGCTGGCGCTGGTAGTCGCCGTCCTGGCTGGTGAGTAGCCCGTTGCCGACGCTGGTCCGCAGCTCGTCGTAGAAGCTGTTCTCCTTGCGGAAGTTGGCCGCCTCGGTGCCCAGCACCTGGTGGACGCCCTCGGGCGAGAACACACCGTAGAACTCGACGCGCAGGCCGGGCGGCCCGGCCTGGAAGCGCACCACGTCCCCGTAGTCGCGACGGGCCGCGAGGTAGGTGCGCAGTGGACGGCGGGTGAGGTCGAAGAGCGACCCGACCAGGGGGTTCCCGGCCGGTCCGGGTACGGCGGCTGCGGTGGTCATCGGCACTCCTTCTGCGCTGGCGATCCTTCAACCTTACTGACGGGTATTCAGCCGTGGAAGCGTCGGGCGCAAACGCGCGGGCGGGCGCGCATCGTGCACACCCGCCCCGACCGCGCACCCGCCCCGACCGCGGGCGCCGAGCGCCCGGCTCACTCGTACTCGGTGCCGCCCTTGCGCGTCAGATAGGCGTCGCTGACCACCTTGGCGATCGCCCGCCCGCCCAGCACCGGACTCCAGCGCTCGGCGACCGGCCGGACCACCACGCCCTCGCGCAGGTGGAGTTCGCGCCCGGAGTGGGCCTCCCTGCCCTGCGCGTACGCCAGCACCGTCCCGGCGTCGAACGGCCCGCGCCACAGCTCGGGCACCAACGACAGTTCGCCTTCCAGCAGTTCGGCGGCGGGCAGCCAGGTCAGCTGCCCGTCGAGCACGGCCGACACGTCGAACGCGGCGTAGCCGGGCCGTTCGGTGCGCGCGGAGGCCCCGTACGTCAGGTCCTGGACGCCCTCGCCGAACACCTCGCCGAAGATGCCGACCCGCTCGGCGCCCAGCCGCTCGGCCAGTCGGGCCGCCACCTCCGCGATGCCGTAGCCGCGCACCGCCCGCCAGTACAGGTTGCGCCCGTCCTCGGCCAGCGCCAGCCCCTGCGCGCCGATCCCCTTGGAGGAGACCCGCACCCCGCCGGTGGCGGCGGTGTAGGTGACCAGGCAGCAACTGCCGTGCAGCTTCTCGGTCAGCACCACCGGCTCGCCTGACTCGAAGACGTCCGGGTAGCGCTTGAGGTTCTCGACGTCCACCCAGGGCAGCAGGTCCGGCGCGCTGACCACCTCACCGCTCATCGAGGTCGGCACCGGCGGCTGCCACTTGACGATCCCGAGCAGCTCGGCGAAGTCCTCGCCCCGGTCCGCGGCCCCGGCCAGGTCGGTGTCGGCGAGCGCGGCGGGCCGGCAGACGATGCCCTGGGAGAGCTCCCCGCGCAGCCGTACCGCCTTCACCCGGTTCGCCCGCGCACCGGCCAGCTTGCCGGTCAGTCCGATCTCCTCGATCAACTCGTCGGGGAGAACAGCCTGTTCGGGGATGTAGAGGGCGACGTCGCCGGTCCGGTAGGCACCCTTCGCGACCACCGCGCGGTAGAGGCCGACCTGCGCCAACTCCAGAGCATCGGCGTTCGGATGCTCGAGAATGACCAGCCTCTCGGCGGTGACCCGAAGTGTGGACATGGGTGGACTCCTCCCCTGGGCTCGGCCGTTGGGACCGACGCGACCGCTCCTCGGCCGTACGGCCGGGCTGCGAACACTCTGGCCGTTCGACCGGCCTCGGTGCGACGTATTTTCCACGCCGGGCCACCTGCCACCCCCGCCCAGCGGTCCGCCCCGCCGGACCGTCCGCGAACACGAACCGTCCGTGCACGTTTGAGCCTTCCCACAGCCGGCCCGAGCCCCTTCCCCCACCCCGCCTGTGCGAAGCGACAGAGGATTTATCGCTCGCATCTGCGGCACTATGATCGCCATCACGGCCGCACCTGCGGTCACGCCTCCGCGCCCCTTCCGGCGCGAACCCTGGAGGGGAAGCACCGATGAGCACCCACACCACCGCCACCCGCAGACTCGCCGTCGCCGCCGCGGCGGCCCTCGCCTTCAGCCTCGGGGTCACCGCCTGCGGCAGCGACGGCGGCTCCACCTCCTCGGCCGCGAGCAGCAGCGCGAGCACCACGGGCGGCGCGACCGGCAACAGCAGCGCCCCGAAGGCCCACGGCGACATCACTGTGTTCGCCGCCGCCTCGCTCAAGGAGACCTTCACCGACCTCGGCAAGAAGTTCGAGGCCGCCAACCCGGGCACCAAGGTCACGTTCAACTTCGGCGGCAGCTCCGCCCTCGCCACCAGCATCAACTCGGGTGCCCCGGCGGACGTGTTCGCCGCCGCCAGCCCGGCCACCATGAAGACCGTCACCGACGCGGGCGGTGCCGGCGGCGAACCGAAGACCTTCGTGAAGAACACCCTCACCATCGCCGTGCCCAAGGGCAACCCCAAGCACATCGCGGGCCTGAAGGACCTCACCGCCCCCGGTGTGAAGGTCGCGCTGTGCGCAAAGGAGGTGCCCTGCGGCGCCGCCGCCCAGACCGCGCTGAAGGCCGCGGGCCTCAACCTCACCCCGGTCACCCTGGAGCAGGACGTCAAGGGCGCGCTCACCAAGGTCGAGCTCGGCGAGGTCGACGCCTCGCTGGTGTACAAGACCGATGTGCAGTCCGATGCTGCGAAGATCGACGGCGTGGACTTCCCCGAGGCCGACAAGGCCGTGAACGACTACCCGATCGCCGCGCTCGCCAAGGCACCGAACAAGGACGGCGCCGCCGCCTTTGTCGCCTACATCCAGTCGCCCGAGGCCAAGCAGGTGCTGACCGCGGCGGGCTTCCAGGCGCCGTGAAGAAGCGCACCACCGGCCGCGACGGCAACCGTGCCGACGGCCGCGGCGGCTCCGGGGACCAGGGCGCCCCGGCGACGGCAGGACCGGCGAGGGTCCTGTCTCGCCGCCGCCCGGGCCCGCAGCGCGTCCCGGTCACGCTGCTGCTCCCGGCGCTGCTCGGGCTGGCGTTCCTGATCCTTCCGCTGGTGGGCCTGCTGGTCCGGGCGCCGTGGAGCGGCCTGTCCGAGCAGCTCACCAGCACCGCCGTCTGGGACGCCCTGCGGCTGTCGCTGATCTGCGCGACGGCCGCCACCGCGGTCTCGCTGGTCCTCGGCGTCCCACTGGCCTGGCTGCTCGCCCGCACCGAGCTGCCCGGACGGCGGGTGATCCGGGCGCTGGTCACCCTGCCGCTGGTGCTGCCGCCGGTGGTCGGCGGTGTGGCGCTGCTGCTGGTGCTGGGACGACGCGGGATCGTCGGCTCCTGGCTGGACTCCGCCCTCGGCATCACGCTGCCCTTCACCACCACCGGGGTCGTGATCGCCGAGGCCTTCGTGGCGATGCCCTTCCTGGTGATCAGCGTCGAGGGCGCGCTACGGGCGGCCGACCCCCGCTACGAGGAGGCCGCCGCGACCCTGGGCGCCTCCCGGCTGACCGCGTTCCGCCGGGTCACCCTGCCGATGATCGCCCCGGGGATCGCCGCCGGGGCCGTCCTGGCCTGGGCCCGGGCGCTCGGCGAGTTCGGCGCGACGATCACCTTCGCGGGCAACTTCCCGGGCCGCACCCAGACCATGCCGCTGGCCGTCTACCTGGCCATGGAGTCCGATCCGGAGGCCGCGATCGCGCTGTCGATGGTCCTGCTGGCGGTCTCCGTCGCCGTCCTGGTAGGCCTGCGCGACCGCTGGATGTCGACCCCTTGACCCGACCCGCCCCCTGAACCAACCCGGCCCCCGACCCGAACCGGCCCCGAAGCGAACGAACCGCCCCTGAACCGAGATGCAGAGCCGATGAGCACCCCGAGCCCCGCCCTGGACGCCCGCCTCCGGGTGGACCGCGCCGCGTTCACCCTCGACCTCGCGCTCACCGCCGCCCCCGGCGAGGTGGTCGCACTGCTCGGCCCGAACGGCGCCGGCAAGTCCACCGCCCTGCGCGCACTGGCCGGCCTCCTCCCGCTCACCGGCGGCCACCTGCGCCTGGACGGCCACGTCCTGGAGGATCCGGCGCGGCGCCTGCACACCCCCGCCGAGGCGCGGCCGGTCGGCGTGGTGTTCCAGGACTACCTGCTGTTCCCGCACCTCAGTGCCCTCGACAACGTCGCCTTCGGCCCGCGCTGCCAGGGCCGCCCGAAGCGCGAGGCCCGGGCCGAGGCCGCGGCCTGGCTGGACCGGATGGGCCTGGCCGAGCACGCCGCGGTACGTCCGGGCCGGCTGTCCGGCGGCCAGGCGCAGCGGGTGGCACTCGCCCGGGCGCTGGCCGTTCGACCCCGGCTGCTCCTGCTGGACGAGCCGCTGGCCGCTCTGGACGCCCGCACCCGGCTCGACGTACGGGCCCAACTGCGGAGCCATCTGGCCGGGTTCGAGGCGGTGGCGGTGCTGGTGACGCACGACCCGCTGGACGCCATGGTGCTGGCCGACCGGCTGGTGGTGATCGAGGACGGCCGGGAGGTGCAGTCCGGCAGCCCGGCGGAGGTCGCCCGGCGGCCGCGCACCGACTACATCGCCCGCCTGGTCGGACTGAACCTGTACCAGGGCCGGGCCGAGGGCCCCCGGGTCACCCTCCCGGACGGCACGGTCGTGGCCACCGCCGAGGAGCTGACCGGCCCGGCCTTCGTGGCCTTCCCGCCCTCCGCGGTGACCCTGTACCGGGAGCGGCCGCAGTCCAGTGCCCGCAACCTGTGGAAGGCCGAGGTCACCGGCCTGGACCTGCACGGCGACCAGGTGCGCGCCGAGCTGTCCGGGGAGCTGCCGATGGCCGCCGACCTCACCCCGGCCGCGGTCGCGGAGCTGGGGCTGGCGCCGGGGGCGGCGGTTTGGGCCTCAGTGAAGGCCACCCAGACCCACGCCTACCCGGCCTGACCGCGCAGCCGGCCGGCCCGGCCCGCCGGGGTCATTCCGACGGCTCGACGAACCCCGACTCGTACGCCGCGATCACCGCCTGGGTGCGGTCCCGCGCGCCGAGCTTCGCCAGCACGCTGCTGACGTGTGTCTTCACCGTCTGCACCCCGAGGAACAGTTGCTCGGCGATCTCCCCGTTGCTGAGCCCGCGCGCCATCAGCCGCAGCACCTCCGCCTCGCGCTCGGTCAGCGCCGCCCGGGCCATGGCGGCGCGGGCGGTGGGGTTGCCGTGCCCGGCCGCCAGGCGGCGGATCGCGGCCGGGAACAGCAGCGACTCGCCCGCCGCCACCAGCCGTACCGCGTGGGCGATCTCGGCCGGGCGGGAGCGCTTGAGCAGGAAGCCGTCGGCGCCCGCGCGCAGCGCCTGGTAGACGTAGTCGTCGTTCTCGAAGGTGGTCACCACCAGGATCCGCGGCGGCCGCTCCCCCGACCCGTCGGGTCGCAGCAGCTCGCGGGTGGCCGCCAGGCCGTCCAGGACGGGCATCCGGACGTCCATCAGCACCACCTGCGGGCGCAGCTCGCGGGCCAGGGCCACCGCCTCCGCGCCGTCGGCCGCCTCGCCGACGACCCGCAGGTCGCCCTGGGCCTCCAGAACGGCCCGCATCCCGACCCGGACCAGCTCCTCGTCGTCGGCGAGCAGGATGTCGGTCAGGCCGGCCGCGCCCGCGGTCCGGCGGTCATCCGCAAGATCATTCGTCACGAGCCCAAGCGTAGGGGCAGTCGGACCTCGAGCACCCACTCCCCGTTCCCGTCGGCGGACAGCCCAACGGACGAGCCGACGGACGAGCCGACGGACGAGCCGACGGACGCCCCAGCCGAGAGTCCGGCCGGCGGCCCGGCGGACGGCCCGGCGCTTGCCTCGCCGCCGAGCAGAGTGGCGCGCTCGCGGATGCCGCGCAGTCCCTTGCCGCCCTTGCGCGACGTGCCCCGGCCCGCCCCCGGCACCAGCCGGTTGGCGCAGCGCAGCTCCAACTTCCCCTCCCGGACGGCGACCTGGACGTCGACCGGTTCGCCGGGCGCGTACTTGAGCGCGTTGGTGACGCCCTCCTGGACGATCCGGTAGGACTCCCGCGAGAGTACCCCGGGCAGCACGCCGACTGGCACCTCGATCCGCGCCTCGACCGGGCTGCCGGCCGCGCGGGCGGTGTCGAACAGCGCGGGCAGCTGGTCGACGCCGGGCTGCTCGGTGGCCGCGCCGCCGGCCGCCCCCGCCGGGCTCTCGCGCAGCAGGACGAGGGTGCGTTCGAGGTCCTCCATCGCCTGCCGCCCGGTCTCCTCGATGACTTCGAGCGCTTTGGCGACGAAGGCCGGGTCCCCCACCTCGCGCGCCGCGCCAGCCTGAAGGACCGTCACCGTCAGTGCGTGGCCGATGGAGTCGTGCAGCTCGCGGGCCAACCGGTTGCGCTCCAGTAGCCGTTCGGCCCGCAGCTCCGCCTCCGCCAACCGCTCCGCCGGGGACGGCCCCAGCAGCCGTGCGGCCATGGCGAGTTGGAGGCGCCCCGTCCACACCACCAGCCAGCCGTAGCCGATCGCCAGCACCGGGGCGAGCGGGAGGTACCACAGGGCATGCGGCCCGGTCAGCAGGTCGAAGGCCGGGCTGAGGCCGAAGACCGTCGCGAAGCCGATCGCCGAACCGAGCACCACCCGCCCGATCAGCCAGCCCGCCGTGCGCCGCCGGTCGGCCCAGGTGCGGGAGGGCTCGACGGCGATGTCCTCCTCACGGTCGGGCACCAGCAGCAGCCGGGCCTGCACGCCCTCGGCCCGGCGAGCGGCCGGGATGAGCGCGACCAGCGCGAGCAGGACGGTGTCCAACCAGACGGCCCCCGCCAGGATCTCACCCAGGCTCTTCTGGTACGTCCCCGGGTAGATCAGCAGGACCACGCCGGCGAAGATCCACCCGACCAGCAGGTGCAACAGCCGGGCGTAGGTGGCACCGGCCACTAGCGGCGCGAGGAACCTGGGCAGCACGCACCCGGGCGCTCCGCCTCTAAGTCGTCCGATCCGGGACGCGGTCATTCTTGGCACCGGGCCATCCTGCCAGGTCAACAGCCCTCCTTCGGTCCCCCGCGGGGCCGTCGCGAGCTCCCTCCCAGGAGGGAGGCGCGTCCCCACCCCGGCGGGATCCGCCCACGGTCCCGCTCCGGTCGAATGGAACCACCGTCCGGAGCACTGGCGGTGACCACCTGTGGAAAGGAAGGGCGGCCGTGATCGAGATCCAGGGCCTGACCAAGGACTACGACGGCCGGCGGGTCGTCGACGACCTGTCGTTCGGGGTCCGGCCCGGCGTGGTGACCGGATTCCTCGGCCCGAACGGCGCCGGGAAGAGCACCACCATGCGGCTGATCCTCGGCCTGGACCGTCCCACCGCCGGGCATGCCCTGGTCGGCGGCCGCCCGTACGCCGAACTCACCACGCCGCTACGGCAGGTCGGCGCGCTGCTGGACGCCCACGCCCTGCACGGCGGCCGGACGGCGCAGGGCCACCTGCGCTGGATCGCCGCGAGCAACGGCCTGCCGCAGCGGCGGGTCGGCGAGGTGCTGGCCCAGGTCGGACTGACGGAGGCGGGCGGGCGCCGGATCCGGGGCTTCTCGCTCGGGATGCGCCAGCGCCTCGGGGTGGCCGCGGCGCTGCTCGGGGACCCGCCGGTGCTGCTGCTGGACGAACCGGTGAACGGCCTGGACCCGGAAGGCATCCGCTGGATCCGCACCCTGCTGCGCGACCTGGCCGCCGAGGGCCGGGCGGTGCTGGTCTCCTCCCACCTGATGACCGAAATGGCGCTCACCGCCGACCACTTGGTGGTGATCGGCCGAGGCCGGCTGCTCGCGGACGCCGCCACCTCCGAGTTCATCGACCGCCACGGCCGCACCCGGATCCGGGTCCGCGCCGTCGATGCGGCCAAGCTGGCCGCCCTGCTCGGCGGGGACGGCCACGGCCTGGACGCCGTCGAAGTCGACGGCGGCGCCTGGGAGGTGGCCGGCGCCGAACCCGAGCGGATCGCCGCGCTCGCCGCCGCCAACGGCGTGGTGCTGTACGAGATCGCGGTCCAACAGGACTCGCTGGAGGAGGCGTTCATGCGGATGACCGCCGACAGCGTCGACTACCGGGCGGAGGCCGCCGTATGAATTCGCCGTCGTACGCCGTCAACGCCTTCCGCGCCGAGCGGATCAAGCTCACCACGCTGCGCTCGCTCTGGCTGGCGCCGCTGCTCTCCGTACTGCTCACCGCCGGGGTCACCACGGCCGTCGGCGCGGCACTCGGCGACAAGGACCACAACATCACCGACGACCCGGGCGTCGGCATCTTCTACGGGCTCAACTTCGGCCAGGCGGTGCTGGTCGCTTTCGGCGTCCTGCTGATCGGCCAGGAGTTCAACACCCGGATGCTCGACGTCTCGCTCGCCGCCGTCCCCCGGCGCGGTCGACTCTACGGCGCCAAGCTGGCGTTGGGCGCTCTGATCGGCCTCGGCGTGGGCGCGCTCGGCACGGCGGGCGCCTTCGCCGGGTACGCGGCCACCGTGCCCGCCGACTGGCACGGCTCCGCCTTCGCCCGCGCGGCCACGGCCGGAGTGCTGTACCCGACGCTGCTGGTGGTGCTCTGCCTCGGACTGACCGCGATGCTGGGCAACCTCACCGCAGCCATGGGCCTGTTGACCCCGACCGTGTTCCTGCTCTCGCCGATGCTGGGCGGCCTGCCCGGGGCGCGCCACGTGTTCCAGTTCCTGCCCGACCGGGCCGGGCAGTACGCGCTGCGCTACGCCGACGACCCGCAGACCGCGTACGGGCACTGGACCGGACTGCTGATCATGGCGCTCTGGACGGCGCTGGCGGCGTACGGCGGGCTGCGGGCGATGCGGCGCGCCAAGTGACCCTGAGTGAAGGAGAGATGAGGATGAGTCTCGGCAACGCCCTGCGCGCCGAACGGATCAAGTTCACCACCCTGCCCTCACAGTGGTCTGCGCCGCTGACCGCCGTGGTCATGACGGTCGGAGTCACCGCAGCAGTCAACGCCGCCTACGGAGCGAAGGACCACACCCCCGGCGAGGACCCGGCCGGCGGGATCTACTACGGCCTGCTGTTCGGCCATGTGGCCGTGGCCTGCCTCGGGATCCTGCTGATCGGGCAGGAGTTCAACACCCGGGTGATCGCCACCTCGCTCACCGCCGTCCCCCGGCGCGGCCGACTGTACGGCGCCAAGCTCGCGCTCGGCGCCGTGCTCGGCCTGCTGGTGGGAGTGGCGTCGACGGCGGGCTCCTTCCTCGCCGTTCGCGCCACCGTGGGCCTGGACCTGTCCACCCCGGGCCTGGCCCGCAGCTTCCTGGCCGGCGTGCTCTACCACCCGATGATGGTGCTGATCTGCCTCGGACTGACCGCGATGCTGGGCAACTTCAGCGCGGCGCTCGGCCTGCTCACCCCGATGGTCTTCCTCGGCACCACCTGGCTGGCCGCGATCCCGGGCGTCCGCGAGGCCGGCCAGTTCCTGCCCGACCGGGCCGGCCTGTACGCGACGCGCACCCAGCCCGAACCGGGCATCCACTACGGGCACTGGACCGGGCTGCTGATCATGGCACTCTGGACGGCCGCGGCGGTGTACGGCGGGTGGCGGGCGATGCGGCGGTACGAGGCCTCGGGCTCCTGACGACGGCGGCCGACGCGGGGCATCCGGCAGCTGGCAACGAACAGCGAACGGATGACAGATGTCGAAATCTGTCATCCGTTCGCTGTTATCTGTTCCCTGTTATCTGTTCCCTGCTACCTGCCACTCGCCACCCGAGCCCGGTCGGACTCCCCGTCCCCCGCCACCCGTCACCGCAGCGCCGGATGGTCCGCGATCACCGTGCAGCTGCCCGGCGCGATCTCCGTGAAGCCGGCGTCCTGGACCACCGGCAGCCCGCTGCGGACCAGCCCCTCCCACGCCTCCGGCGAGGCCGTGCGGACCGCGAGCGCGAACCCGGACTCCGCCCACTCCTTGCGCTGCGCGTCGTCCAGTCGCCACCAGGCGAGCTGAGCCGCGTGCCCGGTCTGCGCCATCGTCTTGCCCGCGCTCATCTCCAGCTCCGGGTTGAGCCACAACACCGGCAGCCCCGGCTCGGGCGCGCCGACCTCGGCCGTCTCCTCCAGATCCGTCCCGGAGACCTGGAGCTTGGCGAGCTCCTTCGGCCAGCCGTCCAGCGGAATCGGCGGGAACACCCGCACCTCCGCCTCCCGCCCCCGCACCGTGATGCCCGGCAGCTCCCCGGCCCGGCGCCACTCCCCACCCCGGGCCCGCCGGACCACCTTACGGATCCGGGCGTCCTCCCAGGCCGTGACCTGCTCCGCCCACTCGCCCTCCGCCTCGGTCACCCGGGGGTCGGCGAGCAACGTGAGCACCGCCCGCGCCGAGGTCTCCAGCGCGTCCGTCCGCCCCGGCGGCGTGGCCTTCTCCAGCCGGACGACCAGCGGCAGCACGTACTGCGGCCGCGCGTCACGGCCCTCGGGGGCGGGAGAGTCCCCGGAAGCGGAAGCGTCGTCGGGAGCGGGAACGGGGGCCGGGGCATCGAACGGAGAAGTCACCCGTCCAGCATGCCAGCCCCGCCACCACCCACCCCGGCCTGCCCCCCACCCCCACCCCCAGCACAGTCGCAAGGCAAAGCCGCTCAGCACAGTCCTTCAGCACAGCCCTCCAGTGCAGCCACCCCACTCAACCGCCCAACCCAACCACCCGACCCAACCGCTCAGCGCAGCCGCTGCCGCAGCTCGTCCACCGCCGCCCGGATGCCCGCGCTGTACACGTCCTCCGGCAGCGCGTCCAAGCTCCGCACCGCCCGCTCCAGCTGCTCGCGCGCGAGGTCCGGCTCGCCGAGCTTGAGGTGGTCCGAGGCCAGGTTGAGGTGCAGCGAGGGATAGAAGGCACGCACCTGGAGGGCCGACTCGTACGTCTGGGCACGCTCGGCGGTCAGCGAGTCGGCGGCCGCGAGGGCCCGCCGGTCCCACTCCAGCTCGGCTCGCGGGTCGTCCTGCAGGTCGGCCAGATAGTGCGCCAGGACGCAGCGGTGGAACACGTCCCGCTCGCCCAGCGCCTCCCACAGCGCCTCGAAGCTGGCCCGCGCCTCGGCCGTCCGCCCGCGCTGCGCCGCCTGCACACCGTCCAGCCCGAGCGCGATCCGGGCCAACCCCGGCTCGTCCCCGCCCGACTCCCCCGAGGACGGACCGGGCACACCCGCACCACCGAGCGGACCGGGCACACCGGACGTACCAGACACATCGGACATGTCCGCAGCCTAACCGCCCACCCGCCGCCGCGCCCGGCCCACCGGAAGGACCACCAGTCGACGCCCGCTCAGCGCCGGTACCCGCGCTGGGGGTCCCGTTCCTCCGCATCCTCGTACATCAGGAACCACCCTTCCGGGTGCGTCGCCGCCAGCAGCAGTTCGGTGCGCTGTTCCGCGCCCAGCTCCGGGTCCCCCTCGTCCGGCCCGTACACGCCGAACAGCTCGTCGTGGCAGCCGTCCCAGTCGTAGTCGTACAGGTCGGCCGGCAGGTCGCCCATCATGTCGGCCACCGACTCGGGCTGGGAGCCCAGCAGCACCCGGGCATCCACCAGCGCCATCCGCAGCGCGATCTCCTCGGCCAGGCAGCGCGGCAGCGGCCACTCTCCGAGTGCGAGGTCGTCGGCCAGGTCGTCGAAGGCCCGGGCCATCGAGCGGCGCCAGCCCCGGTGGAGGCGCCAGGTGCACTGGGGCAGCCGGGCGAAGACCGTCCAGTCGGTGTCCTCGGCCTCGACCACCGGGTCGTCCCCGTGCTCGTCGAGGTCGTCGTACGCGGCGTCACCCAGGCCGATCAGCTGGGCGTGCAGCAGGCAGGCGGTGCGCGGGGTGAGGGTCCAGTCGGCGCCCGCGCCGCCGTCCTCGTCCTCGTCGTCCAGCGGGAACAACTCGGCGAAGTCCGGCGTGAAGTCCTCGGTGACGCTGATCTCCAGGGTGCCGCCGATCGCCTCCACCCCCGGGATGGCGGCCACCAGCCGGTCGGGGTGCAGCAGCGCGCCGAGCGCCGCGTTGGCGTCCTCGGCCACCTCGCGCAGCAGTTCCCGGCGCTGGCCGGCCGGGTCGATGCCCTCGAAGTCCAGCTCCTCGACGGCCCTGATCGCGGCCGCGCGCAGTGCCGGCCAGTCGGTGATCCGCAGGCCCAGCACCACCGTCGCCTCGATCTCCGGCGCGCCGGAGTACTCCGCCGCGCCCGGCCCCTGTGGATGATCGCTTCGCTCGCCCATGGGGCTACGGTACGGCTTTTCGGCCGCCCGATCACCGGTCTGAACCAGCTTGGCGAAGCCTTCTCGGCCATGTCCCGGCCGCGCCTCTGTCACTCGGACGCACCACCCCGGCAGGATGGGCTCCATGGCTGACATCAACGAGTACGGCGGCGGGCAGGGCCCGAACGCCGACGTCCTGGTCGTGACCACCAACGACATCCCCGGCTTCCGGGTCGACCACGTGATCGGCGAGGTCTTCGGACTGACCGTGCGCAGCCGCCACATCGGCAGCCAGATCGGCGCCGGGCTGAAGTCGCTGATCGGCGGTGAGCTGCGGGGTCTGACGAAGACCCTGGTCGAGAGCCGCAACGAGGCGATGGAGCGGCTGATCGAGCAGACCAAGGCTCGCGGCGGCAACGCGGTGCTGATGATGCGCTTCGACGTGACCGAGGCGGCGGACGTGGGCACCGAGGTCTGCGCCTACGGCACCGCCGCGGTGATCTCCCCGATCGCCTGAACCGCCACCGGTGCGCGGGCGGCACCACGGCGCCGATGACGCGCCTCGACGCGACCACGGCGACCGGCGTGGGCACCGGGAACAGCCACCGACCCCCCAGATGTTTCATCGGCGTGACTGTTTACGGTGCAACCAACAACGCCCCGCGGCTTCCCGACGGACAGCGGCCCGAAGCCCCGCAGCGGCGCGTGGACGTCCTGGTGGTGGGCGCCGGACAGGCGGGCCTGTCCGCCGCCCACCACCTGCGCCGCCGCGGCTTCGCCCCCTACCAGGAGGGAGCCGACGGCGGCTTCGTCGTGCTCGACGCCAACGCCTCTCCCGGCGGCGCCTGGGCGCACCGCTCGCCGTCCCTGCGGATGGCCACCGTGCACGGCTTCCACGACCTCCCGGACGCCGAGCTCCCGCCGACCGACCCGGAGGCCCCCGCGCGCGAGGTGGTACCGGGGTACTTCGCGGCGTACGAGGCCCGGCACGCGCTCCCGGTCGTGCGCCCGATCACGGTCCGCTCGGTGCGCGCCGAGTCCGAGCGCCCCGACTCCCGCCTGCTGGTCGAGACCGACCGAGGCATCTGGTCCACCCGCGCGCTGATCAACGCCACCGGCACCTGGACCCGTCCCTTCCTCCCGCACTACCCGGGCCACTTCGCGGGCCGTCAGCTGCACTACGCCGACTACCACGGCCCCGAGGAGTTCGCGGGCCGGCGCGTCCTGGTGGTGGGCGGCGGCGCCTCGGCGATCCAGGTGCTGTCGGAGGTGGCGGCGGTCGGCGAGACGGTCTGGGTCACCCGCTCCGAACCCGTCTACCACGAGGGCCCGTTCACCCCCGAGTACGGGCGCGCCGTGGTCGCCAAGGTCGAGGAGCGGGTCCGCCAGGGCCTGCCCGTACGCAGCGTGGTGAGCGTGACCGGCCTCGGCCCCTCGGTCGCCTACCGGCGCGCCGAGGAGTTGGGCGCGCTGCACCGCCGGCCGATGTTCGACCGGCTCACCGAACAAGGGGTCGCCTGGGGCGAGCAGGAGTTGGCGGTGGACGCGATCGTCTGGGCGACCGGCTTCCGCCCCGCGGTCGGCCACCTCGCGCCGCTCGGCCTGCGTTCCCCCGGCGGCGGCATCGCGCTCACCGGCACCCGCGCCACCGCCGACCCGCGCGTCCATCTGGTCGGCTACGGCCCCTCCGCCAGCACCGTCGGCGCCAACCGGGCCGGGCGCGCAGCCGTCAACGACCTGGTCGAACTACTCGGGGACCCGGCGAAGGAGCTCATCACCGTCTGAAGCGCGACAGCGGCTCAGCGGTCGTAGTCGACCGTCACCCGGTCGGTGAGCGGACGGGCCTGGCAGGTGAGGACGTAGCCGGCCGCCAGCTCCTTCTCCTCCAGCACGAAGTTGCGGCGCATCTCCACCTCGCCCTCGGTGACCAGGGCGCGGCAGGTGCCGCAGACCCCGCCCTTGCAGGCGAAGGGCAGGTCGGGGCGGGAGCGCTGGGCCCCGTCCAGGATCGAACGGTCGCGCGGGAGGGTGAGGGTGCTGCCGCGGCCGTCGAGGACGACGGTGACCTCGCTGCGCTCGCCGGGCACGCCCTCGGCGTCGCCGTCCGTGCGGTCCCAGTCCTCGTCGCGCTCGGCGAGCGGCTCGTCCTCGGCGTGGAACAGCTCCTGGTGCACCCGCTCGCCCGGCACCGCCAGCTCGGCGAGCAGCTCCTTCGCCCCGGCGACCATGCCGAACGGGCCGCACAGCCACCAGTGCCCGACACTGCCGACGTCCACCAGCGCCGTGAGCAGGGCCCGGACCCGCTCCGGGTCCAGCCGGCCGCTGAGCAGTTCGGCGTCCCTGGTTTCCCGGGAGAGCACGTGGACCAGCTGGAAGCGGCCGAGGTAGCGGTCCTTCAGGTCGGCCAGCTCGTCCGCGAACATCACGGTGTCACTGCGCCGGTTGCCGTAGAGCAGGGTGACGGTGGAGCGGCGGTCGGCGGCCAGCACGGAGGCGGCGATCGACAGCATCGGGGTGATGCCGGAGCCGGCCGCGAGCAGCACGTGGTCTGCGGGGACGCCGAGTTCGGGGGTGAACAGGCCGGACGGGGTCAGCACCTCCACCTCCTCGCCGGGCCGGGCCTCGCGCACCAGCCAGCGCGAGAACAGCCCGCCGGGCACCTCCCGGACGCCGATCCGCAGCGGACCGCCGACGGGAGCGCAGATCGAGTACGAGCGGCGCTCGTCGGCGCCGTCCACCACCTTGCGCAGGGTCAGGGTCTGCCCGGGGCGGAAGGCGTACTCGGCCGCCAGGCCGTCCGGCACCGCGAAGGTCACCGCCACGGCGTCGTCGCAGAGCCGCTCCACCCGGTCGATCGGCAGCCGGTGGAAGCTCGGGCGGCGTCCGGGGCGCACGGTGTCCGTGGCGGAGGTGCCGGACGTGGCGGACGCGGCAGGGGTGGCTGCGGGAGAGGCGGCGGGCATTCAGATCTCCTTGACGCGTTCGAAGGGCTCACGGCAGGCGCGGCAGCGCCAGAGCGCCTTGCAGGCGGTGGAGCCGAAGCGGGACAGCTCCTCCGTGTCGGTGCCGCCGCAGAGAGGGCAGGGCACGGGGGCCGCGGCTCCGATGCGGGTGGGCCCGAGGGTCAGCGGCACCGGACCGGCCCCGGCGGCGCCGACGGCCGAGGTCGGGCGCGGTGGGGCGATGCCCGCCTCGGCGAGCTTGCGGCGGCCCTCCGCGGTGATCAGGTCGGTGGACCACGGCGGGTCCAGCCGCAGCCGCACCCGGACGTCCGGGTACCCGGCCGCGCGCAGCCGGCGGTCGACGTCGGCGGCCATCTCGGCGACGGCCGGGCAGCCCGAGTAGGTCGGGGTCAGCCAGGCGGTCACCGCGCCGCTGGCGCCGTCCACCTCGACCTCGGCCAGCACGCCCAGGTCGGCCAGGGTGAGCATGGGCAGTTCCGGGTCCGGGACGGCCGCGGCGACGGACCAGGCCAGGTCGCGGGTGGTGGTCACGGTGTCCGTCACCACGTCGCCCCCGGGTGTGCGCGGGCCACCACCTGCAGTTCGGCGAGCAGGGGGCCGAGTGCCTCGGTGTGCACCCCGTCCCGGCCGGCCCGGCCGAGCACGGTGGCCAGCGGCGGGACGTCCGGCACCGTCAGCCCCGCCTCGGCGATGACGGCGCCGAGCGAGCGCAGCACCGGTTCGCGCAGCTCGGCCGGGTCGACGCCCGCCCGCGGCTCCACCGGGTGCGCGGTGAACAGTTCCTCCAGCAGCGGCCAGGCCGCGTCCAGCCCGGCCTGCATCCGCTCCGCCGAGTACGGCGTGCCGTCGCCGAGGCGCAGCGTCCAGGCGGTGGCGTACTCACGGTGGTAGGCCAGCTCCTTGACGCCCCGGGTGGCGACCGCGGCCAGCACCGGGTCGGGGTGCGCGCTCAGCGCCTCGTACAGGGCACCGCGGGCGGTGGCGAACAGCAGCAGCCGGGCGATCGAGTACGCGAAGTCGCCGTTCGGGGTCTCCACCAGGCGGACGTTGCGGAACTCGTGCTCCTCCCGCCAGTACGCCAGGTCGTCCTCGGTGCGGCCGGAGCCGTCCGCCTGCCCGGCCCGGGTGAGCAGCAGCCGGGCCTGGCCGAGCAGGTCGAGACCGAGGTTGGCGAGCGCGACCTCCTCCTCCAGCTCGGGCGCCCGGGTGCACCACTCGATCAGCCGCTGGGCGAGGATCAGGGCGTCGTCGCCGAGCATCTGGCAGTAGCAGGCGAGGTCGGCGCCGTCCAGGCCGGCGGGCAGGGCGGTGTCCACGCCGAGCAGCGGGTCGGCGAAGCCCGTCCCGTAGGCCCAGCGGCCCTCGCCCTCGGGGCCGGGCGTGGCGTCGACGAGGCCGAGGTAGACGTGGTCGTCCTCGGTGGTGGACGTGGTGTGGTCGTACACGGTGGCTCCCCCGTCAGATGTGCGGGACATCCTCGGGGATGTCGTAGAAGGTCGGGTGGCGGTAGACCTTGTCGCCGCTGGGCTCGAAGAACGGGTCGCGCTCGTCCGGGGTGGAGGCGGTGATCGCGTCCGAGCGGACCACCCACAGGCTGACGCCCTCGTTGCGGCGGGTGTACAGGTCGCGGGCGGCGAGCAGGGCCATCCGGTCGTCGGAGGCGTGCAGCGAACCGACGTGGACGTGGTTCAGGCCGCGCCGGGGGCGCACGAACACCTCGTACAACGGCCAGCCGGCCTTGGACTCGGCCGGGGACTCAGCCTTGGGCTCGGTCACTTTCCGTTCTCCTGTTCGGTGTGCTGCTCGGCGGCTGCGGTCTGTTCGGCGGCGCGCTTGGCGGCGTAGGCGACGGCCGCCTCGCGCACCCAGGCGCCGTCCTCGTGGGCGGCCCGCCGGCGGTCGATCCGCTGGGCGTTGCAGGGGCCCTGGCCGTGGATGACCCTGGTCAGCTCGGACCAGTCCGGCTCGCCGAAGTCCCAGCCGCCGCGCTCCTCGTTCCAGCGCAGCTCGGGGTCGGGGAGGGTGACACCCAGGTGCTCGGCCTGCGGGACGGTCATGTCGACGAAGCGCTGGCGCAGCTCGTCGTTGGTGTGGCGCTTGATCCGCCAGGCCATCGAGCGGGCGGTGTTCGGCGAGTCGGCGTCCGAGGGGCCGAACATCATCAGCGACGGCCACCACCAGCGGTCGACGGCGTCCTGGACCATCCGGCGCTGCGCCTCGGTGCCGCGCATCAGGGTCATCAGGAGCTCGTAGCCCTGACGCTGGTGGAAGGACTCCTCCTTGCAGATCCGCACCATCGCGCGGGCGTACGGACCGTAGCTGCAGCGGCAGAGCGGGACCTGGTTGCAGATCGCGGCGCCGTCCACCAGCCAGCCGATCACGCCGACGTCGGCGAAGGTGAGGGTGGGGTAGTTGAAGATCGAGGAGTACTTCTGGCGGCCGCTGATCAGCTTCTCGGTGAGCTCGGCGCGGTCGACGCCGAGGGTCTCGGCGGCGGCGTAGAGGTAGAGGCCGTGGCCGGCCTCGTCCTGGGCCTTGGCGAGCAGAATCGCCTTGCGGCGCAGCGAGGGGGCCCGGGTCAGCCAGTTGCCCTCGGGCTGCATGCCGATGATCTCGGAGTGGGCGTGCTGGGCGATCTGGCGGATCAGGGTGGCCCGGTAGGCGTCGGGCATCCAGTCCCTGGGTTCGATCCGCTGCTCGGCGGCGACCACCGCCTCGAAACGGTCCTCCGGTGTCTGCGCGGGGACCGGCTCGGCCACCTCTGCTGTCACCACGGTCCCCTCTCCTGATTCCTGCTTCGGCGTTCCCTGCTTCGACGCCGAGCGCCAACCGACTGACCGTTCGGTCGGTACCATTCTGCGCGGTGGGGAGGAGGGATGGCAAGGGACGGCGAAGGACTGCGAGGCGCAGTCGGGACGACTGTGGGCCCACGTCGGGTGCGGACAGGCACAGAAACAGATAACAGCTGACAGAGTCTGAAATCTGTCAGCTGTTATCTGTGATCTGTTAGCTGTGGTCTGTCAGCTGTTATCTGTGCTCTGTCAGCCGTCTCCTGTCAGTCGCCCCCCGCCAGCCGTCGCCGTCTCGGCTCACCCCTCCCCGCGGTCCCGCAACCGCGGCAGCGGCACCGCGAGCAGCGCCGCCAGCAGCGCGATCCGCGGAGCGAGCTCGTCCAGCCGGATGTACTCGTGCCGGGCGTGGGCGCCGGCGCCCACCGCGCCGAAGCCGTCCAGCGTCGGCAGTCCGCGCGAACCCGGCAGGTTGGTGTCCCCGGCCCCGCCCGCCGGGGCGCCGTCCAACTGCTGCCCGAGCACCGCGGCGAGCGAACGCACGTGCCGCAGCAGCGGGTTGCCGGTCCGCTCGGGCCAGGCCGGGCGGCTGGACAGTACCTCCGTCCGCACCCGGGCACCCGGGCGCAGCGCGGTCAGCCGGGCGAGGTTGTCCAGCGTACGGCGCTGCGCCTCCGCGGTGGCGAACCGCAGGCCGAGCTCCGCCTCGGCCCGACCGGCCACCACATTGGCCCGCGAACCCCCGCTGATCCGACCGGCGTTGAGCTCGGTACCGGGCTGGCCCGCGAAGCCGCGGACGAGCACCAGCTGGTCGACGAGCTCGTCCACCGCCGACACCCCGTCGTGGGCGTCGTTGCCCGCGTGGGCCTCCCGCCCGGTCACGGTGAGCCGGACCCGGGTGCTGCCGCGCCGCGCGGTCTTCAGCCGGCCGTCCGGATGCGGCGGTTCCAGCCCCAGCGCCGCCGCCGCGCCGCGCAGTTGGCGCTCGACCAGGCGACGTCCATCCGGGCTGCCGACCTCCTCGTCGGAGACCACGACCAGCCGCACGGTGCGGTGCGGCCGCTCCCCCAGGTCCGCGAGCAGCGCCAGCGCGCCCTCCAAGATGGCGAGTCCGCCCTTCATGTCGACCACGCCGGGCCCGGTGAGCCGCCCGTCCTGCTCGGCCACCGGCCAGTCGGCCAGGGTGCCGACCGGCCAGACGGTGTCGTGGTGGCCGACGATCAGCAGGTGCGGCAGCGTCTCGTCGCGCCCCTCCCACTCCAGGACGAGATGGTCACCGGCCGGCCCGGGTTCGCGGCGGGCGGTGGCCCCGGTGGCCCGAAAGCCGGCCGCCAACTCCTCGGCCAGCGCGTCGAGTCTGGGCGCGTCCCCGCTCGGCGACTCGATCCGCGCCAGGTCGACGCAGCGCCGCCGGACGGCACCGGCGAGGGTACGGGCACGGGCGCTGAGCGCCTGCGGCAGGCCGGGCAGCGCCGCAGTGGCACCGGCAGCGGCGGACTTGGCCGTCGCGGAGATGGTGGAAGCGCTGGAAGCCGCAGAAGTGGCGGACTTGGCAGACGGGGCAGACGTGGCGGTAGCGGAAGCGGTTCCGGACACAGTTCCCGAGGCGGCAGCGGCACCGGCGGCGACGACGAGGGCCTCGCCGTCGGCGGCGGCCGGAACGGTCACCGGTACGCGGTCGGGTTCGGCGGCGGCACCCGGCGCGGCCGGCGACCCGACGATCTGGGGACTCAACGCTCGCCTCCGCGGCCGCCGCCGGTATTCAGCGGCCGTACCGGCCGACCGCTCCCGCCGGGGTACCAGGCCCGCCCGGACCGCACCGGTCGGCTGGGATGATTCACGGCCGGTCGGAACGGCCCGTCTGGCCCAAGTACGGTGGAACGGCTGGGCGGCGTGCTTGGCATTGCGTCCTCCTCGCTCGATCCGGTGCCCCGGTCCGCCCGGAGCCCCGTGCACGGCGGTCTCCTGGCAGCGGGGTCGGAAGCCGGACCGCCGCAGGGAAGCCGAGATGTGAGCCTAGAAGAACCGTTCGGTTTCCTGCGAGGTGGCCCTGCTCCCAGCGTGCCGGTACCCGGCCCCAACCTGGGACACCCGTCGGACAACGGCGACGGGCGCTCGGCGCGCGGGCCCAGATCGGCACGCGGGCGCGGTCGCCGGATCGCGCCCATCTCCACCATGGACCCGCCGCCCGGGTTCGGCAGCGCAAACCGCCAAGGCACGGCATTTCCAGGCCGGATGGGTGACAGCGGCTCAGCAGGCGGTACGAACCGGGGGCACGCGGCGGCTCAGGGAAGCCCGCCGCGACGCCCGGCCTGACGTCCGGGGAACATCCGTGTGAACACCGTCCGGCACTGCGCCCCGCCCCGCCCTCGCGCGCGCCCGTCGTCAGGCACCGTCCTCGACCACCCCCGCATCCCGTGCGAGCAGCGCGGCCTGGACCCGGTTGCCCACGCCGAGCGCGGTCAGGATCCGACTGACGTGCGCCTTGACGGTGCTCTCCCGCATCCCCAGCACGCCCGCGATCTCGGCGTTGGACAGCCCGTCGGCGAGTTCGCGCAGCACGTCGGTCTCACGCGGGGTGAGCCCGGCGACCCGGCTGCGGGCGGCGACCGACCGGGGCGCGCCGACCTTGTGGTACCGGTCGATCAGCCGTCGCGCGGCCGCCGGGTGCAGCATCCCCTGGCCCCCGGCGACCACGTGGACGGCCCGGGTGATCTCGGCGGGCGGGGTGTCCTTGAGCAGGAAGCCGTCGGCCCCGGCCGCGAGCGCCTGGTACACGTACTCGTCCAGGTCGAAGGTGGTGAGCGCGATCACCCGCGGGCCGTCGGGCAGTTCGCGCAGCCGCCGGGTGGCGGCGATGCCGTCGAGCCGGGGCATCCGGATGTCCATCAGCGCGACGTCGATCCGGTGGCCGCGGGCGAGCTCGACGGCCTGCAGCCCGTCGGCCGCCTCGGCGACCACGGTCAGGGCCGGGTCCTGGGCGAGGAGGTCGACCAGACCGAGGCGCACCAGCGCGTCGTCGTCGACCACCATCGTGCGGATCATGAGGCGTCCTTGGGCTGCGGGATCGATGGTTCCGGGGTCGGTGGCTCCGGCGTAGGCGGCTCCGCAGTCGGTGGCTGCGGGGTCGGACCACCGCCGGGGGCGGGGAACGGCTGCGGCGGGCGGTCCGGCGCGGGCAACCGGGCGGAGAGCCGGAAGCCGCCGGTGCCGTCCGGGCCCGCGTCGAGGTGACCGCCCAGTGCGCCGACCCGTTCACCGAGCCCGACCAGGCCGTACCCTCCGCCGGTACCCGACCCGTTCGGCGACGCCCCGCCCGGACCGTTGCGGACCTCGACGGTGGTCGCGGGACCGCCGTAGCCGACCCGGACGGTGACGGGCGCGGCATGCGCGTGCTTGCGGGCGTTGGTCAGCGCCTCCTGGACGACCCGGTGCACGGCCAGCCGGTGGGTGGTCGGTACGGCCTCCGGGTCACCGGAGAGGGCGAGTTCGACTTGCTGCCCGGCCTGGATCGCCTCGCCGACCAGTTCGGTGAGGTCGCGCAGGGCGGGCGCCGGGACGCGGGTCGTCCCGGTCGTCCCGGTCGGCTCGGGCCGCTCGTCCTCGGCGGCGGGCCACTCCGGCGGATCGGCACGCAGGACACCGAGGACGTCGCGCAGGTCGTCGAGCGAGCGGGCGGCGGCGGTGCGCAGCAGTTCGAGGCGGTGGGTGAGCCGGTCCGGGTCGGCGGCGGCGGTGCCGGCGCGGGCCTGGTCGCGCAGCACCCCGGCGTGCAGCACCAGCAGACCGAGGCGGTGGGCCAGCACGTCGTGCATCTCCCGGGCGATCCGGGCACGTTCGGCGGATCTGGCCTGCTCGGCACGCAACTCCCGCTCGCGACGCAGCGTTTCGACCTGCTCATGCAGGGTGCGGATCAGCACCCGGCGGCCGTGCAGCCACAGCCCGACGGACAGGACAGCGGCCTGGACGAGGAGTTGGGAGCCGGTGGTGCCCGCCCAGCCGATCAGCGAATCAGCGCCGGTCGCGCTGAGCACCGCAATCGCCGCACCGCCGGCCACTGCCGGTCCGATCCGGCCGAGGGAGGCGAGGTAGTAGACGCTGAACAGGGCCGGGAAGGCCCGGTTGAACAGGCCGCCGGTGAGCACCGGCAGGACGGCGGAGGCCACCGGGTAGCGGCGGGCGAACAGCAGGGACAGCGCGGCGAGCGCGGTCATGGCCGTCCGGGGCAGGCGCAGCGGGCCATCGGTGTTCAGCCACTGGCCGAGGCCCTCCTCAGCGGTGAGGGCGAGGACGCCGAGCAGCAGCAGTGTGTCGGTCCAGGGCCGGTGGTCCGGGCCGAACCAGCCGAGCAGGCCTGTGCGCATCAGGCTCCTCCCCTCCCGCCCCGTCCGCCTGTCCGTCCGTCCATTCGCTCGCTCGATGCTAGGGCGGGCGGCGACGCGGCGCCCCCGTCTCCCGGGTAGCCGCACCCTCGACTTTGGTCGGGGGACGATGCCGCTCACCGGCCGATTCCCGGCCCTCGCGGTCTCCCTAGCGTCGACGGCATGACGAACGGACAGCTCCGCCACCGCCCCGACGCCCTTCCGCCACAGACCAGTTCGCACGGCGCACTCGGCTCGCCGCCCGGCGGGGACCACCTGCTGTTCCTCGCCGAGGCGCTGCGCACCTTCCACGACACCGGCGCGCTGGCACCGAGCGGCGCGGAGCTGGTGAACGCGCTGGTGGTGCCGGCGACCAGCCGTCCGGACCGGCCGATCTCGGTGCTGGAGGTGGGCGCCGGGACGGGCGTGGTGACCCGGCGGCTGGCCCAGGTGCTGCGCCCGGGCGACCGGCTGCACGTGGTCGAGGCGAACCCGCGGTTCGCCGAGCGGCTGCGGGAGGACCCGGTCCTCGCGGCGCGCCGACCGGGGGTGGGGCTGCGGCTCTCGGCCTGCCGGGTGGAGGAACTGCCGGAGGCGGGGGCCGAGGGCGCGGGGGCCGAGGGCGCGGGAGCCGCCGGGGGCTCCGAGGAGCGGTACGACGTGATCGTGTCCGGCCTGCCGTTCACGAACTTCGAGCCGGCCCAGGTCCGGGACCTCCTCGACCTCTACCTTCGACTGCTGGCGCCCGGCGGCGAGCTGACCTACTTCGGCTACCTCGGCACCACGACGGCACGCACGCTCGCCTCCGGGCCCCGCCGGAGCGCCCGCCACCGGGTGGTGGTACGGCTGCTGCGACGATTCGAGGCGACGTACGGGTTGGGCGAGCGCACGGTGTGGCGCAACCTGCCGCCCGCCCGGGCCTACCTACTGCGTTCGCCGGGCGGACGGGAGAACTGGGCGCCGACTCCGCCCCCGACCCCGACGCCGCCCCCCCCCCGACCCCGACGCCGCCCCGGGCTTCGTCCTCGACCTCGCCCGCCTCCGCCGTTGCCCCTGCCCTCGCCCCTGCGTCCGATCCGAACAGATGACAGTCGACAGATTTCAAATTTCAGATAACAGACGACAGCGAACAGATTTTGAAATCTGTTCGCTGTCATGCCATAGTGAGACCCGGGTCACACCACCCGCGCCACCCGGCGCCGCCCCCGTCCCTGGAGTACTCATGGCCTCGACCACCCGCCCCGCACAGCGCGCGCTCGGCACTTCCGGGCCCGTCACCTCCGCCCTCGGCCTCGGCTGCATGGGCATGTCCGACCTCTACGGCCCGGCCGACGAGGCCGAGAGCATCGCCACCATCCACGCCGCCCTGGACGCCGGAATCACCCTCCTCGACACCGGCGACTTCTACGGCATGGGCCACAACGAGCTGCTGATCCACGAGGCGCTGCGCGGCCGCGACCGCGAGAGCGTGCAGATCAGCGTGAAGTTCGGCGCCCAGCGCGACCCGAACGGCCAGTGGCTCGGCTACGACGCGAGCCCGGCGGCCACCAAGACCGCGCTGTCCTACACCCTGCGCCGCCTGCGCACCGACCACATCGACATCTACCGCCCGGCCCGCCTCGACCCGAAGGTGCCCATCGAGGAGACCGTCGGCGCCATCGCCGACCTGGTGAAGGCCGGTTACGTCCGCCACATCGGCCTGTCCGAGGTGGGCGCCGACACCCTGCGCCGCGCCTCCGCCGTCCACCCGATCAGCGACCTGCAGATCGAGTACTCGCTGCTCTCCCGCTCGATCGAGGCCGCCGTGCTGCCCGCCGCCCGTGAACTCGGCATCGGCATCACCGCGTACGGCGTGCTCTCCCGCGGCCTGCTCAGCGGCCACTGGGACCAGGACCGCCCGCTAGCTGGCACCGACTTCCGCGGCCAAAGCCCGCGTTTCCAGGGCGACAACCTGACCCACAACCTCACGCTCGTCGAGGCGCTGCGCCAGGTCGCCACCGCCAAGGGCGCGAGCGTCGCCCAGGTCGCCATCGCCTGGGTCGCCTCGCGCGGCGAGGACATCGTCCCGCTGGTCGGCGCCCGTCGCCGGGAGCGCCTGACCGAGGCCCTCGGTGCGCTGGACGTCACGCTGACCGCACAGGACCTCGCCGCCATCGAGGCGGCCGTCCCCGCCGGCGCCGCCGCCGGCGACCGGTACGCTGCCGCGCAGATGGCGAACCTGGACAGCGAGCGCTGACCAGCGGGATCCTCCGCACCACCTGACCGCACGACCCTAAGGACGGCCCTCCCCGTGACCACGGACACCGCACTCACCGCCGAGCAGATCCTGATCGCGGCGGAGGAGGTCCTGCGTCGGTTCGGCCCGGCCAAGGCCACCGTCGTGGACGTCGCCCGCGAACTCGGCGTCAGCCACAGCAGCGTCTACCGCCACTTCCCCAGCAAGGCCGCCCTGCGCGAGGCGGTCACCCAGCGCTGGCTCGACCAGGCGCACCACGAGCTGGAGACCATCTCGATCGACGCCGGCGGCGCGGCCGAGCGCCTCAAGCACTGGCTGAGCACGCTGTTCGCGGCCAAGCGGAAGAAGGCGCTGGACGATCCGGAGCTGTTCGCCACCTACATGGTGCTGGTCGACGAGAACAGCGGCACCGTGGCGGCGCACATCGACACCCTGGTCAAGCAGATCGCGCAGATCGTCCAGGACGGCATGGACAGCAAGGAGTTCAAGCTCGCCCACGTCCTCACCACCTCCCGCGCGGTCTTCGACGCCACTGCCCCCTTCCACGACCCGGCCTACGCGCCCACCTGGTCCGAGCCGACCGCGGACGAGCGCTTCGAGGCCGTCTGGAAGCTCGTTCTCGGTGGTCTGAAGGCGAAGTGACGCACATCATCAGATCCAGGCGCCGGCCTCCGGAGTGAAATCCGGTCGCCGGCGCCTCGGCCGTCGGGCAGACTGCCGCGCACAGTTGATCTCATTCGGAGGATGACATGCGTGCGGCCGGCCCGGTCCTGGACAGCCTGCGGGGGCTCGCCCTCGGCGACGCCTTCGGCGACCGCTGGTTCTCGGTCCCGGCCGACGAGACGTCCGCCGCCCTGGCCGCCCGGCTGGCCCGCCCGGCGCCCTGGCACTGGACCGACGACACCGCGATGGCCCTCGTCCTGGTCCGCCACCTGACTACCCACGGCGAGGTCCGACAGGACGCGCTGGCCGAGGAGTTCGCGGCGGAGTACACCCGCGAGTACGCACGCAAGTACGGTCCCTCGATGCACCGGGTGCTGCGCGGGATCGGCTCCGGCGGGGACTGGCGCGCCATCACCGCGGGCCAGTTCGAGGGCCAGGGCTCGTACGGGAACGGCGCGGCGATGCGGGTCGCCCCGCTGGGCGCCTGGTTCGCCGACAACCTGGAGGAGACGGTCCGGCAGGCCGAACTCCAGGCGCTCACCACGCACTTCCACCCCGAGGCGGTCGCCGGGGCGGTGGCGGTCGCGCTCGCCTCGGCGCTCGCCGCCCGCAGCCGAGGGCAAACCCCGCCCGGCCGGGCCGAGTTGCTTCGCGAGGTGGCCGGGCGACTGCCGGACAGTGAGGTCCGTTCCGGTCTGCGGATCGCCGCCCGGATGCCGGAGCACACCAGTGTCCGGCACGCCGCCGCCGTACTCGGCTCGGGGCTGATGATCTCCGCCCCGGACACCGTCCCGTTCGCCCTCTGGTCCGCCGCCGGGCACCTGGACTCACTGCCCGAGGCGATCTGGCACACCCTGGAGGGCGCCGGCGACATGGACACCACCTGCGCCATCACCGCCGGGGTGGTCGCCGCCCGCACCGGGCTCGCGGACGTCCCGCCCGGCTGGCTCGCCGCCCGCGAGGAGCTGCCGGAATGGGTCGCCGAGGTGTCGACCGGGCTCTGAACCGAACGGCGCCCGGACGTCCCGGGAAGACGTCCGGGCCGGCCGCCGCTCCCCCAGCGGGCCGCCCCGTCGGATCCGAGGCAACTCCGCGATCAGCGCCGCGAGTTGCCGAACAGCAGTCGGTAGACGATCAGCAGCACCAGCGCGCCGCCGATCGCCGACACCCAGGTCGGCCCGTCGAAGAAGCGCGCCGTGATCGACCTGTGCAGGAAGTGCGACGCGATCCAGCCGCCGACGAAGGAGCCGGCGATGCCGATCAGGGTCGTCACGATCAGGCCGCCCGGGTCCCTCCCGGGCAGCAGCAGCTTGGCCAGGGCGCCTGCCACCAGGCCCAGCACGATCCATGCGATGACACTCATCCGTCCATCCCTCCCGTCCGCGGCGCGACGGCCCCGTCCGCCTGCCCTGCCCCGAAGGACGCCGCCTCCCGCGGGCCCGGTTCCGCCGTCCGGGCGGGGCGCGTGCGATCCGGCCGTCCCGAGCCGACCGGTCGCACGTAGCGCCCTTCCGGCGCGCCGTCCATCTCGAAACACGGCGGCCGCCCGCATCCTGGCCACCGATCACCCGCCCGCCGCGTGGCTCCCTGCGCCCGTGCGCCGCCACCCGCCGGACACCGCGCTGAGCCCCAGGTACAGCACCGACGCCGCCGCGAAGCCCACCGCCCAGCCGTAGTCGGCGAGCGGCTTGAGGAAGGGGACCACCCCGTCCACCGGGAACGGGCCCTGTTTGACCCCGTGCCCGTCGACGGCCGAGTACGAGCCGCCGACCGCCAGCAGGCCGCCGACCAGCAGCGCGGTGACTGCCCGCCAGTTCCACCCGGCGGCGTACCAGTACGCGCCGAACGGCCGGTAGAGCTCGGCGAGTTGGAGGTGGGTGCGGCGCACCACCCAGTAGTCCGCGATCAGCACCCCGGCGACCGTCCCGAGCAGACCGCCGACCACGCCCAGCCAGACGTAGATGTAGACGTGCGGGTCGGCGGTCAGCTTCCAGGGGAAGATCGCGATCCCGACCACGCCGGTGACCAACGCCCCGGTGCGGAAGTTGACGAACCTGGGCAACAGGTTGGCCAGGTCGTAGGCCGGGGAGACGACGTTGGCGGCGATGTTCACCGACAGCGTCGCGACCAGGACGGTCAGCAGCGCGAACAGGACGGCGACCGGGTTCTCCATCTTCGCGGCCAGCTTGATCGGGTCCCACACCGGTTCACCGTAGACCGCCTCGGAGCCCGAGGTGACCAGCACCGACAGCAGCGCGAAGAGCGTCATCGTCGTCGGCAGACCGAGCGCCTGGCCTCGGATCTGGGCCCGCTGGCTGCCGCCGAAACGGGTGAAGTCGGGGATGTTCAACGACAGGGTGGACCAGAAACCGATCATCCCCATCAGCGACGGGAAGAAGACCTTCCAGAACCCGCCGTTCCAGCCGAGTCGGGAGGGCTGGGAGAGCAGGGGCCCCAGCCCGCCCGCCTTGACGGAGATCCACACCAGCAGGGCGAGCGCGCCGACGATGACGAACGGCGCCGCCCAGTTCTCGAAGCGCCGCAGCGTCTCCATCCCGCGGGCGATGATGGCCATCTCGATCAGCCAGAACAGCAGGAAGGAGAGCCACTGCGTCCACGGGTATCCGACGAACTCCGATGCCGTGCGCCAGGATTCGCCGAACAGCTTGCCCGCCAGCAGGAAGATGCCCTCACCGCCGATCCAGGTCTGGATGCCGAACCAGGCGCAGGCCACCGCCGCCCGGATCAGCGCGGGCAGGTTGGCGCCGCGCAGCCCGAAGGAGGCCCGGGCGAACACCGGGAAGGGAATGCCGTACTTGGTGCCGGCGTGCCCGGTGAGCAGCATGGGGATGAGCACGATCAGGTTGGCGAGCGCGATGGTCAGCACCGCCTGCTTCCAGTCCATGCCGATCGCGACCAGGCCCGAAGCCAGCGTCCAGGACGGGATGTTGTGGGCCATGCCGACCCAGAGCGCCAGGAAGTTGTACGTGGTCCAGGTGCGCCGCCGCACCGGGACCGGCCGCAGGTCGTCGCTGGTGAAGCCGTTGGGGGGCAACGCCCCGTCGGCCGGGTCGAGTTCGACCCGGCCGTCGGGGTGCTGCCGCTGTCTGCCGCCGCCGGTCTCGGTGTCGGCCATGGGCAACTCCCGTCTTGCGCGAAGGGATCAGAGGTGGGGGATGACGTCCGTTCCGTAGGCGTCGATGGTGGACTCGACCGCGTCGTGCATGGCGTAGACGGCGAACTGGTCGACGCCGAGCGAGCGGAGTTCCGCCAGCCGGGCACGCTGGGCCTCCACCGGCCCGATGAGGCAGAAGCGGTCGACGATCTCGTCCGGGACGAAGGCCGTGTCGGGGTTCCCGGCCCGGCCGTGGTGGCTGTAGTCGTAGCCCTGGCGGCCCTTGATGTAGTCGGTGAGCGCTTCGGGCACCAGGTCGGAGTGTTCGCCGTAGTGGCTGACCAGGTCGGCGACGTGGTTGCCGACCATTCCGCCGAACCAGCGGCACTGTTCCCGGGCGTGGGCCAGCGCGGCGGGCGAGTCGTCGACGGTGACGTACGCGGGGGCGGCGACGCAGATGGTGAGCGAGGACGGGTCCCGGCCCGCCTCGACGGCTGCGGCCCGGACCGCCTTGACCATGTACTCGGTGAGGTACGGGTCGGCCAACTGCAGGATGAATCCGTCGGCCTGACGTCCGGTCAGAGCGAGCGCCTTCGGGCCGTACGCTGCCATCCAGACCGGCAGCGCCGCGCCGGGTCCCACCCACGGCAGGTGCATCTCGGTGCCGTCCACCTCGGTGGTTCGCCCCTCGGCCAACTCCTTGATGGCGTACATGGCTTGGGAGAGCCGGTCGAGGGTGGCGGGACGGCGTCCGGCGACCCGCATGGCGGAGTCGCCGCGGCCGATGCCGCAGACGGTGCGGTTGCCGTACATGTCGTTGAGCGTGGCGAACAGGGAGGCGGTCACCTCCCAGGTGCGGGTGGAGGGGTTGGTGACCATCGGGCCGACGGTCAACCGCTCGGTCTCGGCGAGGATGCGGCTGTAGATGACGAACGGCTCCTGCCACAGCACGCAGGAGTCGAAGGTCCAGCCGTGGCTGAACCCGGCCCGTTCGGCGCGGATCATCCGGTCGATGAGCAGGCGGGCAGGCGGGTCGGTCTGCAGGACGAGGCCGATGTCCATGGGTGGCTCCGGGAGGGGTGGGAGGGCGGCCCGGGGCCGGCGTGCGCCGCGCGGCCCCGGGTGGGAGAGGGAGGGTTCAGGTCAGGTACTGGCAGGTGTCGCGGCGCAGGAAGGCGCCGTGCCCGGCCCGGCCGAGCCAGCTGCCGTCGTCCAGCACGACGGTGCCGCGGGAGAGCACCGTCCGTGCCCGGCCGGTGAGTCGGCGGCCCTCGTAGGCCGAGTAGTCCACGTTCATGTGGTGGGTGGCGGCGGAGACGGTCTGCACCGCGCTGGGGTCGTAGACGACCAGGTCGGCGTCGGCGCCCGGTGCGATGGTGCCCTTGCGCGGGTGCAGCCCGAACATCCGGGCCGGGGTGGTGCAGGCGATCTCGACCCAGCGCCGCCGGCTGATGCGTCCGTCCACCACCGCCTGGTGGAGCAGGTCCATCCGGTTCTCCACGCCGGGAAGGCCGTTGGGGATCTTCGAGAAGTCGCCGCGGCCGAGTTCCTTCTGCCCGACGTAGCAGAACGGGCAGTGGTCGGTGGAGACCACCTGGAGGTCGTTGGTGCGCAGCCCGCGCCAGAGCGCCTCCTGGTGCTCGCGGGGCCGAAGCGGCGTGCTGCACACGTACTTGGCGCCCTCGAAGCCGTCCGTTCCCTCCTCGGCGAGGTTGTCGGTGGAGAGGAAGAGGTACTGCGGGCAGGTCTCGCCGAAGACGTTGAGCCCGGCATCGCGAGCCTGGGCGAGTTCGGCGAGGGCGGAGGCGGCGGAGACGTGCACCACGTAGAGCGGGCTGCCGGCCACCTGGGCGAGCTTGATGGCCCGGTGGGTGGCCTCGGCCTCCAGCAGTTCGCGCCGGACCTCGCCGTGGTAGCGCGGCGCGGTGCGCCCGGCGGCGAGGGCCTGTTCGACCAGGACGTCGATGGCGATGCCGTTCTCGGCGTGCATCATGGTCAACCCGCCGTTGGCGGCGCCGCGTTGCATGGCGCGCAGGATGCGGCCGTCGTCGCTGTAGAAGACGCCGGGGTAGGCCATGAACAGCTTGAAGGAGGTGGACTCACCGGAGTCGACGAGCGTGTCCATCTCCTTGAGGACGGCGTCGTTGACGTCGGAGACGATGGTGTGGAAGGCGTAGTCGATCGCGCAGTTGCCCTCGGCCTTGGCGTGCCAGGCGTCCAGACCCTCGCGCAGCGAGCCGCCGACGGGCTGGACGGCGAAGTCGACGATGGTGGTGGTGCCGCCCCAGGCGGCGGCGCGGGTGCCGGTCTCGAAGGTGTCGGAGGCCGCGGTGCCGCCGAAGGGCAGCTCCATGTGGGTGTGGGCGTCGACGCCGCCCGGGATCACGTAGTGGCCGGTGGCGTCGACGACGGTGTCAGCGGTCCAGGCCTCGGCGGCGGCGCTGCCGGTGGCGGCCAGCGCGGCGATGCGTTCGCCCTCGATCAGGACGTCGGCGTGGAGTTCGTCGGTGGCGGTGATGACGAGGCCGCCGCGGACGACGGTACGCTGCTGCGGGTCGCGGGTGGTCATCGCGGTGCTCCTCAGGCCTCGGCGATCGGTCCGTAGGCGTCGGGCCGGCGGTCGCGGTAGAACGCCCACTGCTGGCGGACCTGTTCGATCAGGTCGAGGTCGAGGTCACGGACGACGAGTTCCTCCTCCTTGTCGGAGGCGACGTCGCCGACGAACTGGCCGCGCGGGTCCACGAAGTAGGAGGTGCCGTAGAAGTCGTTGTCGCCGTACTCCTCGGTGCCGACCCGGTTGATGGCGGCGACGAAGTACTCGTTGGCGACGGCGGCGGCGGGCTGTTCGAGCTGCCACAGGTAGGCGGACAGGCCGCGGCTGGTGGCGGAGGGGTTGTAGACGATCTGCGCGCCGGCCAGGCCCAGGGCGCGCCAGCCCTCGGGGAAGTGGCGGTCGTAGCAGATGTAGACGCCGACCTTGCCGACGGCGGTGTCGAAGACGGGCCAGCCGAGGTTGCCGGGCTTGAAGTAGTACTTCTCCCAGAAGCCCTTGACCTGCGGGATGTGGTGCTTGCGGTACTTGCCGAGGTAGCTGCCGTCCGCGTCGATCACGGCGGCGGTGTTGTAGTAGACGCCGGTCTGCTCCTCCTCGTAGACCGGTACGACCATGACCAGGCCGAGTTCGCGGGCGAGTTCCCGCATCCGGCGCACGGTCGGACCGTCTGGGACGGCCTCGGCCCAGCGGTAGTGCTCGGGCTCCTGGACCTGACAGAAGTACGGGGAGTTGAAGACCTCCTGGAAGCCGATGATCTGCGCGCCCTGGGCGGCGGCCTCGCGGGCGTACCGCTCGTGGAGCGCGATCATGCTCTCCTGGTCGCCGGTCCAGCGGGTCTGGACGAGCGCGGCACGGACGATCTGCGACATGGGTACCTCCGCAACTCCGCGGTCCGGCCGTGCGGTCGGGCCCGCGGTCTGAGGGTTGACGGGGCGGGTCTCTCCTGCGGTCCGCTCAGGGAACCGCAGGGGTCTACGTGCGTAGAAAGCGATCTGTAGACGGTAGGCCTGGCCTCGGTGGCCTGACAATACGTTGGCGGTTACGTGTCTGGGGCGATCTTGTTGGGCGGACACGCGGATGGCCCTGGGTGGGATGAAACGCTGATCTACCCCGCACGCGCGTTCCTTACTCATTCGGGTGAAAGCGAGCGCCCGGGGTGCGGAGTCGGCCACCACCGGGTAAGACGCCGATGGACGTCACGGCGGGCCACCACATCGACGCCTGGCGGCGCGAACTCGGGGATCTGGCAGGCGAATCGAACGACGGCACGGCGACGACACGGGGTGGCATCGGGCCCAAGGGGGGCGGTGTGGATGGCAGCGCTCGGCAAGCGCGCGGAGCGCGCTTCGGATACGACGGGCACTTCGGGTGCGGCGCGTACAGGGGGTACTTCGGGTACTTCGGGTACTTCGAATACGGCCGTGGGCGACGGCCCGGTGTCGGCGGGGCGCCCGCCCGCCCTGCCCGCCTGGGCCGGCCTGCTGCTCACCCTCGGGGCGGTGCTGCCGCTCGTCCTCGGCTGGCTGCTGCACCACCGCCAGGCACCGCAGGTGCGGGAGGTCGCCCTGCGGCTGGCCGGTTCCCGCACCGCCGCCGAGGCGCTGGTCGGCGGGCGCACCGGGGACTACACGGCCGCCCTGCGCGCCGAGCTCTGGCCGGTCGCCGGGTACGGGGTGACGCTGGTGGCCGCCGCGCTGCTCGGCCGGTACGTGTTCGGCCGGCGGCGCGGGCGCGCCCTGGCGCTGGCGGTCGGCGGGGCCGGTCTGCTAGCGGCCGGCTGCGACCTCACCGGCAGCCTGCTGCTGCGCGTCGCGCTCGACCACCACGGCTCCGACACCCCCTTCGCGGTGGCGGCCGCGCTCGCCACCGTCGCGTGGCTGCTGCTCCTGCCCGCCGGGGTGGCGGCGGCGGGCGTGCTGCTGGTGACGGCCGCGCGGGCGGTGCGCGGACTGCTGTCCTCCGCGTCGAAGCCCGCGGTCGAGACGGACAGGACGGACGAGACGGAACGCCCGGCGCTGATCCCGCCATGGCCGACGGCCGCCCGGTACGACGGGGACGCCCGGTACGACGGGCCCGGCGGGCAGTCAGCTGAGGGGCCACCCGACGCCCACACCCACTGGCGCGACGCCGCGCGGGTGCCACCCGGCCGCGAGCCCGCCGAGCTGGGCTTCTGCGCCTCGGGCGGCGGCATCCGCTCGGCCTGCGTCACACTCGGCGCGCTCCAGGCGCTGCGCCCATGGCTCAAACGGGCCCGGTACCTGGTCTCCGTCTCGGGCGGCGGGTACACCGTGGGCGCACTGCAGCTCGCGCTCAGCGACTCCGCCCCCGGCAGCCCGGTGCACGCCGTCTCGGGCCTGACGGCCGACACCGTGCTGGAGCCCGGCTCCCCGGAGGAGGACCACCTCCGTCGACACGGCAAGTTCATCGCCGACGGCGCCGGCGAGTGGCTGGTCGCCCTCGGGACGCTGCTGCGCGGCATGCTGTCGGCGCTCACCCTGCTGCTGGCCGCCGTCCTGGTGCTCGGCCTCGGACTCAGCCGCTTCTACCGAGCCGTCCCGCTCACCGATCTGCACGCTCTGGCGGCCGTCGGTCTGCGCCACGCGGGCGCCGTGCCGGGCGAGTTGGTCTTCCGGACGCCCGCGCTGACCGCCCTCGCCGCACTGCTGGCCGCGGCGGCCGGGTGCTGGCTTCTGTGGCTACTGGCCTTCCCGCCACTCGGCTGGCACGCGCCACTGCCGCGCACCCTGCACCGGCTCTACTCCGTCGCACTCGCGCTGGCCGCCCTGCTGGCCGTCGGGGTGCTCGCGGTCCCAGGGCTGGCCTGGGGCGCCGTCCGGCTCCAACAGGCCCTGGCCGCCGGTCCACAGCTGACCGGCGCCGGGCTCAGCCTGACCGTCGTGCTCAGCTACCTCGCCCTGTTGCTCGGCATACTCTGGCGCGACCGCCGGACGATCCGCAGCGGCGCGGCCGCGTTCGCCGGGGCGCTACGCGGCGCCGGCCGGCTCGGCGGCGGCCTGACCGCCAACCTGCCGCAGTACATCGCGGCGTGGGCCGCCCTCACCACACTGACGACCGGCGCGCTGCTGGCCCTCGGCTGGGCGGTCGCCACCGGGTACGCCTGGCCGACGGCCGTGCAGGTGCTGCTGCCGCTGGTGCTCGCTGCGGTCGGACTCAATCTCGACCAGACCTGGATGAGCCTGCACCCGTTCTACCGGCTGCGGCTGGCCTCCGCCTTCGCGGTCCGCCGGGTCACCGATGGCGGCCGGTCGTTCGCCCGCCGGTACGACTTCTACCGGGAGCAGACCTGGCTGAGCCACTACGCGGCCCGGCACCCCGACTTCCCGCAGGTGATCTTCTCCGCGGCGGCCAACCTCTCCGGCAACTCCCGCACGCCGCCGGGCCGTCGGGCGGTCTCCTTCTCGCTCTCCCACGACTACGTGGGCGGTCCGGACGTCGGGTACGCCCGCACCGACCTGCTGGAGCGGCGCACCCGGCGACACATCGCCAGGGACCTCACCGTACAGTCGGCGATGGCCGTCTCCGGGGCGGCCTTCTCCTCCGCCATGGGGCGCCAATCCCGCGTCTACCAGGGGCTGTTCGCGGTGACCAATGCCCGGCTCGGGACGTGGCTGCCCAACCCCGCGGTGCTCGGGCCGGCATGGTCCGGCACCCCGGACTGGCGCCGCGCCGCGCAGCCCGCCGTCCGCCGGCTCCCGTACCAACTGCGGGAGCTGACGGGCCGGTTCCCGGCGGACGACCGCTTCCTGCTCACCACCGACGGCGGCCACTACGAGAACCTCGGGCTGGTCGAGCTGCTGCGGCACCGGGTGCGGACGGCGGTGTGCATCGACGCCAGCGGGGATTCGGGCTACGCCGCCAACCTGGCCGCCGCGATCACGCTGGCCCGCGAGGAGCTGGGCATCGTGATCACCCTGCACCGGCCGGAGCTGCTGATCCCGGGCAGCGCCACCGCCGACCGGGACGGCCACGGAGCGCTGCGCGGTCTGGCGGCCCAGCTCTCCGACCGGCTCTCCGCCCGCGGGGTGATCACCGGCGACATCCTCTACCCCCGCACCGACGGCCTCCCGGAGTCCAACCGGCACGGCACGCTGATCGTCCTCCAGGCCGTGCTGACCGCTGACATGCCGTACGAGCTGCACTCCTACGCGGTGGCCAACCAGGCCTTCCCGAACGACGGCACCAGCGACCAGTGGTTCAACCACCAGCAGTTCGACGCCTACCAGACGCTCGGCCGCTACCTGGGCGAGCAGGCGGGGCCGGTGATCGAGCAGGCCCTGTCGGCCGCCGCGGACGCCTCCGCGGCGCCTGTCCCCGCACAGTCGCCGGGCGGCACGTCCTCGGCGTCGGGGGGCGAGTCCTCGGCGTCGGGGGGCGCGCCCCCGGCGTCGGGGGGCGCGTCCTCGGCGTCGGGCGGCGCGCCCCCGGCGTCGTCCGAGCACTCGGCTGCGGCGCCGTCGGCCTCGGCTCCCCTGGCTCCGCGCCGTCCTGCCGAGAGTTGACAGGGCGCAACAGACGGGCGCCCCGGCTTGACTTCGTCCGACCGGCTCGGAAAGGATCCGGTGCATGGACTCCGGCGCCACTCTGGTCTGCCGCCTGCACGTCGATCTGCGACGCCAGGCGAGTTCCATCTGTGCCCGTTGACCTTGCTCCTCCCCGCCGGTCCCGCCCTGTGACGTCTGCCAGGGCCCGCGCCGCGCACCCGTACCCGCAGTTCTGACTCCTGTCGCACTCCCGCCCTGCCCGGCGGCACCGTGCGTGCCGTGCCGAGTCGCTCCGCCGACTCGCGCCCGCCGGGCACCACCTCAGCCACCGGACCCGGCCGCACCCCGCCGACGTTCCCGCCGCACCCGAGGACGCCCCATGAACCTGGACCTCGTCTCCGAGACCCCGACGCCCACCCCCGAGACACCCGCCGCCGAGCGCGCCCGCGCTCCGCTGACCCCGAACTCCCTGCGGAGCATCGTCCGCGAGCTGGCCGAGCGGCCCGAGCAGTGGATCCACCTGGTCCGCCTCTCCACCGAGGAGCGCTGGTACCAGCGCCTGGTGGCCGAGGACGACCACGAGGTGTGGCTGATCAGCTGGCTGCCCGGTCAGTCCACCGGCTTCCACGACCACGGCGGCTCGCGCGGCGCGTTCACCGTCGCGCTCGGCGAGTTGGAGGAGCTGTCCCTCGGCGGCCCGGAGCAGGGCCTGCTGATCCGCCGGGTCCCGGTCGGCACCGCCCGCGCCTTCGGCCCCGAGTACGTGCACGACGTCCGCAACACCGCCTCCGGCCCGGCCGTCACCCTGCACGCCTACTCGCCCCCGCTCAGCTCGATGGCACACTACGACCTGCGGGCCGGCGGGCTCGTCCGTACCTCGGGGGAAGGACCGGAGCAGTGGTGACCACGATCGACGACCTGGTGGCACGGGCCCGCGAGGGCGTCCACCGCCCCCGCGCCCAGGAGGCGTACCGGGCCCAGCTGGCGGGCGCGCTGCTGGTGGACATCCGTCCGGCGGCGCAGCGGGCGGCCGAGGGTGAGATCCCCGGCTCACTGATCATCGAGCGCAACGTCCTGGAGTGGCGGCTCGACCCGACCGGCAGTCACCGCATCCCCGAGGCCTCGGGTTACGACGTCGAGTTGATCGTGGTCTGCTCCGAGGGCTACGCCTCCAGCCTGGCCGCCGCCTCGCTGCGTGAGTTGGGGCTGCACCGGGCGACCGACCTGGACGGCGGCTTCGTCGGCTGGGCCGCTGCCGGGCTGCCGACCCGTCCGGGCGGCTGACGTCAAGGCCCCGGCAGGGGCGGGGGCGAAGGGCTCAAGCCGGGCCTGAGCCGGGCTCCACGGCGCGTGCCGGACGGTAAATCACGGACAGGAGATGATGCAGGTCATAATCTGATCGGAGTTTCCGCCGGTCCGAAGCTGGGCAGCCACGCGGGCGGAAGAACGCCCGGGCGGTTGGATCCGCCGTCATACGAACGACCCGACCGAACGACCGACCGACACAGGCGCCGCCTCCCTGGGGCGCCCTGACGAGGAAACACCCCGTGATCAGATTCGAGGGCGCCGGCAAGCGCCACCCCGACGGCACGATCGCTGTCGAGGGCCTGGACCTGGAGGTCCCGACCGGTCGGATAACCGTCCTGGTCGGACCGTCCGGCTGCGGCAAGACCACGCTGCTGCGCATGGTCAACCGAATGGTCGAGCCCACCTCCGGCCGGGTGCTGCTGGACGACACCGACGTCGCCCAGCTGGAACCCGCCAAGCTGCGCCGCGGCATCGGGTACGTGATCCAGCAGGCCGGGCTCTTCCCGCACCGCAGGGTGATCGACAACATCGCCACCGTCCCCTACCTGCTCGGCTGGGACCGCAAGAGGGCCCGCGCCCGAGCCGCCGAACTGCTGGAACTGGTCGGACTCGCCCCGGAGACCGCCAGGCGCTACCCGTTCCAGCTGTCCGGCGGCCAGCAGCAGCGGGTCGGCGTGGCCCGCGCGCTGGCCGCCGACCCGCCGGTGCTGCTGATGGACGAGCCGTTCAGCGCGGTCGACCCGGTGGTGCGCGCCGGGCTCCAGGACGAGCTGCTGCGGCTGCAGTCCGAGCTGCACAAGACGGTGCTGTTCGTCACCCACGACATCGAGGAGGCCGTCCGGCTCGGCGACCAGGTCGTGGTACTGCGCGAGCACGGCCGGATCGCCCAGCTTGCCGACCCGCACACCTTGCTGACCACGCCCGCCGACGACGGCGTGGCCGCCTTCCTCGGCCGCGACCGGGGTCTGCGCGGCCTCGGGCTGCGCCCCGCCACCGCCGTCCCGCTGCGCCCGGTGGGCGAGGGAGTCCGCTACGGGGGCTGGGAGTTGGCCCTGGACGACGAGCGCCGCCCGATCGGCTGGATCGACCGCAACGCCGTCACCGCCGAGCTGCAGCCGGTGGCCGGATACCGCCCGGACACCGACACCCTGCGCACCGCCCTGGACGCCGCCGTCCTCTCCCCCGCCGGGGTCGCGGTCGCGCTGGACGCCGAGGGCCGGGCCGCAGGCACCGCGAGCCGCGAGGCGATCCTCGCCGCTCTCGCGCCCGCCGACCGAACCACCGACGCCCCCCTCAAGGAGCACGTCGGCACCGGCAAGACCCCCGACACCGACAAGATCCCAGCCAGCGGCAAGACCCTCGGCACCGACAAGACCCCAGCCAGCGGCAAGACCCTCGGCACCGACCGGACGGACGGAGCCGACGGTGGACGATGAACCGATCGTCCGCTGGTACTGGATCGGCGACCACCTCGGCTACCTCGGCCACCTGCTCGCCGACCACGCCCTGATCGCGCTGCTCCCGGTGCTCATCGGCCTGCTACTGGCCGTCCCGCTCGGCCTGGCCTGCGCCCGGTTCCCCCGGCTGTACCAGCCGCTGTCGGCCGTGTTCAACATCGTCTACGCGCTGCCCTCGCTGGCCGTGTTCGTGGTGCTGATCCCCTACACCGGGCTCGCCACCCAGGCGACCGTGATGATCCCGCTCACCTTCTACGCCCTCGCCGTCCTCCTGCCGACCACCGTGGACGGGCTGCGCGCTGTCCCGGAGTCCGTCCGGCAGGCCGCCACCGCAATGGGGTACGGGCCGTGGCACCGGCTGACCTCGGTCGAACTGCCCGCCGCCGTGCCGTACCTGATCGCCGGACTGCGGGTCGCCGCGGTGTCCAGCATCTCGCTGGCCAGTGTCGGCGCGCTGGTCGGGCGCGGCGGGCTCGGCTACCTGTTCATCGACGGCTTCCAGCGCACCTTCCCGACCCCGATCGTGGCCGGCATCGCGCTGATCGCCGCGCTCGCGCTGGTCGTCGACCTGCTGCTGGTGGCCGCCCGGCGGCTGCTCGCGCCGTGGGCCGTCCGGGAGAAGGGAGCGGGCTCGTGAACTGGCTCAACTGGCTGAGCGACTTCTTCTCCGCCCCGGACCGCCGCAGCGGCCCGGACTCGATCGTGCACCGGGTCGCCGAGCACCTGCTGCTCTCCGGCGAGGCCCTGCTGTTCGCGACCATCCTGGCCGTGCCGCTCGGGCTGCTGATCGGCTACACCGGGCGCGGCGTCACCGCGGTCACCGCGCTGGCCGGCGCCGCCCGCGCCCTGCCCACCCTCGGCTTGGTGACGCTCGCGGTGCTGCTCGCCGGGGTCGGCGACACCGCCGTGCTGATCCCGCTGGTCGCGCTCGCCGCGCCGCCGTTGCTGGTGACGGCCGTCGAGGGGGTGCGGGGCACCGACCCGGACGTCCGGGACGCCGCGCGCGGCATCGGGCTGACCCACCCCCAGGTGCTCTTCCAGGTCTGCCTGCCGTCGGCCGCGCCGACCCTGCTGGCGGGCTTGCGCACCGCGACCGTCCAGGTGATCGCGACCGCCACGGTGGCCGCCTACGTCGGACTGGGCGGCCTCGGCCGCTACGTCATCGACGGCCTGGCCACCCGCCAGTACGCGGTGACCGTGGGCGGCGCGCTGCTGGTGGTGCTGCTCGCGGTCGGCGCCCAGCTGTTCTTCGCCCTGCTCGCCCGGTTCGCGCTCCCGCCCGGGATGCGCGCCCAGCGCCGGGCCCGCTGAAGCCCTCCTCTCCCATCCGCTCCGGAAGGACAACTGTCACCATGTCGACATCGAAGAGAAGCAGGCGTGCGGTCCTCCTCGGCACCCTCGCCGCGCTCGCCCTGGGCGCGACCGCCTGCGGCTCCTCCAGCAGCAACCCGCTCGACGGGGGTTCGACCGCCTCCGGGGGCGCCACGGCGGCCGGCGGCGGCTCCGGGTCGACGGTCGTCGTCGGCTCGGCGAACTTCCCGGAGAACGTCCTGCTCGGCTCGATCTACTCGCAGGCGCTCAAGGCCAAGGGCGTCAAGGTCGAGGAGAAGTTCAACATCGGCAGCCGCGAGGTGCTCTACGGGCAGCTGCAGAGCGGCAACCTGACCGTCCTGCCCGAGTACAACGGCGCGCTGCTCGCCTACCTGGACGCCAAGGCCACCGCCGTCACCACCCAGGACGTGAACGCGGCGCTGACCACGACGCTGCCCGCCTCACTCGCGATCCTCGACTCCTCGCCCGCCGAGGACAAGGACTCGCTCAGCGTCACCCAGGAGACCGCCGACAAGTACGGCCTCAAGAGCATCTCCGACCTGACCGCCAAGGCCGGCGAGTTCACCATCGGCGGCCAGCCGGAGTTCAAGTCCCGCCGCGAGCAGCAGTTCAAGGACGTCTACGGGCTCACCTTCAAGGAGTGGAAGCCCACCGCCGACACCACCGCGAACGCGCTCAAGGACGGCAGCATCCAGGTCGGCAACGTGTTCACCACCGACCCGAAGATCGTCCAGTACAAGCTCGTGCCGCTGACCGACCCGAAGAACGTCTTCGGCGCGCAGAACATCACCCCGCTGGTCAACAAGGCGGGCGTGGACGCCACCGCGACGGCGGCGCTCAACGCGGTGTCCGCCAAGCTCGACACCGCCGGGCTGACGGGGCTGATGAAGCGCGTCTCGGTCGACAAGGAGGACCCGTCGACGGTGGCCAAGGACTGGCTGAAGGCCAACGGGCTCGGCTGACGACCCGTACGACGAATGAGCCGGACGGCGAACGGCTCGTGCGGTGGACGGCGGCGCGGAGGCAACGGCTTCCGGGCCGCCGTCCACCGCCCGCCGTCCACCGTCAGGCGGGACCTTCCCTTCGGCGCCGCGAACATGACAGTGTGGCGCCATGCGCATTCGTCTCCTCGCCGCCACCCTCACGGCACTCGCCGCGGTGAGCCTCGCTGCCTGCTCCAGCTCGGGATCGAGCTCGGGCAAGGCCACCGCCGCGGCCGCTTCCCCCACCACCGCCGCCGCCACCCCCTCCGACGCCTCGACCGGCTCGGCCGCCGCAACGCCCGACACCTCCGCTACCTCCGCGCCTGCTACCGCCGGTGGCGCCACCGGCGCCACCGGCGCGCCCGCGGGCTCCTCGCCCGGCGCGGACGGGTCGGCCCCGGCCAAGCCCGCGCCACCCGCCGATGCCGGGCTGCCCGCCAAGCCGGACTCCGACCTGACCGGCAAGGTGGTCGCCGCACTGAACGCCATCGACCCGGCGATCGTCGGCGGCAAGCCCGACCAGGCGGTGGAACAGGCCCGCAAGCAGTGCCAGTCGATGTACCAGTTCCCCAAGGACAAGGCAAAGCTGATCGAGCTGGCCAACCAGCACTTCACCTCGCCCGACCACCCGCAGGGCTTCGGTCCCGACACCGCCGCGAAGATCAACGACGCGCTGCGCACCACGCTCTGCCCGTCGCCGCGCTAGCGCGATCCGCGCCCCCGAACCGCCCGGTGTCCTGAGCTCCGGGCAGCCGTGGCCGCGCCCCGCCCGCCGGGTGCGCGGCCATCGGCGTTCACGGACTGGGACGCCGGTTCACCCACCATCACACCTGGCACCCCGCCCGCCACGTCCTGCCGCTCCGCCTCATGCTCATGCACGTCGCCTGCGAGCGGCGCACGGAACTCCTCGGCGACGACGCGTGGTTGACCGAGGCCTTCGACAAGCTGACGCCGCTGTGCTGCTACAAGGAGACCACCGCCCTGCGACTGGTCGAGCAGACGCTGGGCGACCTGCGCCGCTCCGCCTGACGATTCCTCCCCGCCCCCCGGCCGCCAATCCGTTCCCTTCGGCAGCCGGGGTCGTATGTCGACGAACAGTCAGGACTCTTGACAGGCCAGTGGTCTAGTCCAAACATAAGCATGTCGATCCGGCCGGGATGCACTGTGGGGGTGTGACCACCGGCGGCTGAGGCACCGCCCTGCCCTGCTCCGCTCCACCCCCGCTCCGTCCGGCGTGCGCACGTTCGCATCGTCGCCCGCCTCCACGCGAGTCGGTGGGTTCCGCACGCCCTCGCGTCCGCACCGAACTCCCCGGACCAGGGCCCGCACGGCCGACCCCACACGGCCGCCGACGCCCCGGCCCGCTCCGACCTGCCCAACGTCCTGCCCCACCACGTCTGTTGGAGAATCCATGCGTATTCGCAGAACCGTCCAGGCCGCACTGACAGCCTGTGCCACCCTGGCTGCCTCGGCCGGCCTGGTCGCCGCCGGGACGGGCACCGCCCAGGCCGCGACCCCGCTCCCCAGCCGGGTGTTCGCCCCCTACTTCGAGTCCTGGACGGGCCAGAGCCCCGCGACGCTGGCCGCGCAGTCCGGCGCCAAGTACCTGACCATGGCCTTCCTGCAGGCCGCCACCAAGGGCTCCTGCACTCCGTACTGGAACGGCGACACCTCCAAACCGGTCTCCTCCTCGACCTTCGGCGCCGACATCGCCACCATCCGAGCCAACGGCGGGGACGTGATCCCCTCCTTCGGCGGCTACACCGCCGACAACACCGGCACCGAACTGGCCGACAGCTGTACCGACGTCAACCAGATCGCGGCCGCCTACGAGAACCTCATCACCACCTACGACATCAGCCGGATCGACCTCGACATCGAGGACAACTCGCTGACCAACACGGCCGGGATCGACCGCCGCAACAAGGCGATCAAGACCGTGCAGGACTGGGCCGCCGCCAACGGGCGCAACGTCCAGTTCTCCTACACACTGCCGACCACCACCAGCGGGCTGGCCGACAGCGGCCTCGCGGTGCTGCGCAACGCGGTCAGCAACAACGCGCGGATCGACGTCGTCAACATGATGACCTTCGACTACTACGACGGCGCCACCCACGACATGGCCGCCGACACCCAGACCTCCGCGCAGGGCCTGTACAACCAGCTGGCCAAGCTCTACCCGGCCAAGACCCCGGCGCAGCTGTGGGGTTCGATCGGGATCACCGAGATGGTAGGCATCGACGACTACGGCGCGGCCGAGACCTTCACCGTGGCGAACGCCACCACGGTGTACAACTGGGCGGTGTCGAAGGGCATCAACACCCTGTCCTTCTGGGCGCTCCAGCGCGACAACGGCGGCTGCGTCGGCAAGGGCGGGGACGACTCCTGCTCCGGCATCGCCCAGAACACCTGGGACTTCAGCCACATCTTCGCGCCGTTCACCAGCGGCTCGACGGTGACCAACGACTTCTCCCTCGCGGCGAACCCGAACTCCGGTACGGTGGTGGCAGGTTCGTCCACATCGGCCAGCATCGCGACGGCGGTGACCGCCGGTTCGGCGCAGAGTGTCAACCTCTCGGTCAGCGGCGCCCCGGCGGGCGTCACCGCCACCGCCACCCCCGGCAGCGTCACCGCCGGCGGCAGCGCCACGCTCAACATCGCCACCACCTCGGCGGTGGCGCCCGGGAGTTACCCGCTGACCGTGACCGCCACCGCGCCCTCCGGCACCCACACCGCGACCTACTCGCTGACCGTCACCGGGACGGCCCCGTCGACCGGCCTGGTCAACGGCGGCCTGGAGACCGGGAGCCTGGCCCCGTGGACCTGCCAGAGCGGCGGCGCCGTGGTCGCCACCCCGGTCCACTCCGGCTCCTACGCGCTGCAGGCCGCGCCCGGCGCGAGCCAGACCGGCGAATGCACCCAGACCGTGACGCTGAAGCCCAACACCAGCTACACCCTGAGCGGCTGGGTGCAGGGCAACTACGCCTACATCGGCGTCAGCGGCGCTGCCACCGCGAGCACCTGGGCCGACTCCTCGGGCTGGACCAAGCTGTCCGTCCCCTTCACCACCGGCGCCTCCGGCACCGTGACGGTGTACCTGCACGGCTGGTACGGGCAGGGCAATGTCTACGGGGACGACTTCTCGATCTCCTAGCGGCTGCGGACTGACGGCAAACGCGTAACAGATAACAGCTGACAGATGTTGAAATCTGTCAGCTGTTATCTGTTCGCCGACAGCCGTCACCCCGCGGCGGCCCGCAGCCGCGCATGCCGACACATCGTCACGTACGGACGCGGTGACGTGGGTTCGTTCGCGATCCGTCCTATCGCAGCCCGGCGGGGGGAACGACAGCAGGGGTGCGCCCGGACGGATCCGCCCACCGGTCGATCGCGGCGCGCGCACGACTCTCGACACGCGCACGACGACGGCCCGCCCGCACCTTCCGGTGCCCGGCGGGCCGTTCCACTCCCTGGTCAGGACGGCTGATCCGGGACCAGCGCCCGGTCAGCACCCTCAGTGCTTGGCGACGTGCTCGGCTCGAAGGGCCGCCCGCAGCGTCGCGCCGTCCTGCCACGCGTAGAGCTGGTTACCGGTGAGCGTCACATTGTAGTGCCCGCAGGTGCCGCTCGCCTTGGTCGCGATGTTCTCCGGGAACCAGCCCGCCTTGAGCGAGAGCGGCACCGGGTGCGGGCCCTTGCCCGGCAGCCCGGCGGTGCAGCCGGCGGGCAGCCGGCCCTCGGGGAGCGTGGCGCGCAGCAGGCGGTCGTCGCCCGAGGTGGACATCACGTACTTCACCGAGGAGGCGTTGTCGGGCAGCCAGGCGGGCACCGAACGGCGGTCGGCCTTGGCCTGGGACCCGCTCTCGTACGAGGCCTGCTCCTGATGGCGCCCGTCCCACCACTCGGACACCCGCGGGCCGATTGCCACGGCGGCCACGGCAACGGCCATGCCGGTGCCCGCGACTCCCAGCGCGACCTTGCTCACGATGCCCTTCATACCCGACTTCCCTCTCCGTGTCCGGTGCTGATGTGTCGGTTGCCGGAGCGACCGTGCGCGGCCCGTCCGGACCGTCCGGCGGAGCGGTCCGCCGTCCGGGTGTATCCATCCTGGCCCGGACCGCCCCTTCGGATCGTCACCACGAGGTCGCGATCTTGCATCCAACCCACGGGGTACCGTCTCCACCTTCAGGCGTATGTCCGGCGGCCCGGTCCCCGGGGTACGGGCCGTTCGGGCCCGCGATCGAGCGTGACTCAATCGCGGGCCCGCCGCAGTCCGGTCTGCTGCACCCGGGGGGAACGGACCGCCTCGAACGGCCCGCCGGACGGTGCAACGGCAGGTCAGACCGTCGCGGACACCGGCCGGGCGACCGGGAAGGGGCGCCCGTCGAGGGTCCAGTGCGGGTCGATGGGACGCAGCAGGGAGGCGTACACCTGGGCGGCGACGTCGGGGTGGCGGATCTCGCCGGTGGGCGGGCCGGCCGGGATGTCGTGGCCGGCACAGGCGACCCAGGCGGTCCGCTCCTCGACGGTGCGGCCGCCGTGGCCGCCGGCGTCGACGTGCCCGTGGTCGGTGACGACGATGACGGTCCACTGCTCCTCGGCGTAGCTCGCCCGGCCGCAGACGGCGTCGAGCAGACGGCCGAGGCGCTCGTCGGCGGTGCGCATCGAGGCGCGGTACTCCTCGCCGCAGCCGAGGAAGTGGGCGGTCTCGTCCACGGCGCCGAGATAGACGAAGGAGGCCTCGGGGTCGGCGGTGGAGAGGACGTGGACGGCCTCCCGGGTGACCTCCTCGTCGACGGTCTCCCAGGCCTCGGGGGTGTCCTCGGCCGGGGCTATGTAGGAGAGCCGGCCGGGGGCGCGGAAGAGCGGGCCGCCGGACTCGTTGATCATCAGCGGGTCCCAGCCGGCCGCGACGAAGGTGCGGCGGCGGTCGCCGCGGTTGAGGCGGGTGGCGAAGTCAGGGAAGACGTCGAGCCGGTTGCCGCCCAGGTGGTTGCCCCAGACACCGTGCTTGGCGGGCTCGACGCCGGTCACGATGGTGGCCCAGCACGGCCCGGACATGGTGGGCGTGGTGTCCGCGACGGTGACCGGCACCAGGAACCCGGCCTCGGCGACCTCCTGGAGGCGCGGCATCGCCACCTCGGCCAGGTAGTCGTGGCGGACTCCGTCGATCCCGACGACGAGCACGCGGGGGCGGGGCCACTGGGCTGGGGACATGGCGGGGCTTCCTTTCGGTCGTGCGCATCCGGCCGCGACCGCCGAGGGCGCCGCCGACCGCGCCATGCTTCACCGCCCGCCGTACCGATCGGCGTCGTCCCGTCGAACGGAGGGTGTCCGCGAGGTGTCGGGAGGTGGCCGGCCGCCTGTCGCGTCAGCTTTCGGTCAGCCGTCGGTCGGGCCGGCTTTCGGTCAGCCGTCGGTCGGCGGGGCGGACGAAGCGGCGGTCGGCCTCGGCGAGCAGGACGGTGGTGCTGGTCCGCTGGGGGAGGTGAGCGGGACCCGCCCCACCGCATCCGTACCGGCCGTGCCGGAACGCGCCGTACCCGAACGCGGCACATCCGTACGCGCCGTACCCGAACGCGCCGCACCCGTGCGCGGTGTCACGGCTGTGGCCGGAACTCGTGGACGACCTCGATCCGGCCGACGATGTGCCGGTTGAACTCCGCCAACTCCTCTGCGGGCACCCAGAGTTCGAGGATGGTCCGGCCGCCGGCCCGCTGCACGGGGTAGCGGGCCAGGAAGGCGGCCTCGACCTTGAAGCGGGTCACGTAGCCCACGCCGGAGGCGGGCACGTTCCAGTCGCGGGCGATCCGGATCGCGTAGTCCTCGTTGAGGACGGGGTAGAAGATCGGCTGCTCGGGCAGCCTCGGCGGCCAGGCGCGCCAGTCGGCGGCCTCGACCAGCGCCAGTTCCTCGGGCCCGGTGGGGCGCCAGAGGGTGGTGGTCGGGGGCGTCCGGGTCGTCCCGGTGCTCTGGCCGTTCATGGCGGGAACGGTAGCCGGGCCGCGACGGGCCCGGCTACCGGATTTCCGCTGGTCGACGGGGCGGACGGGCCGTCAGCGGTAGGCGGACTCGCCGGTGATGGCCTCACCGAGGACCAGGGTGTGGATCTCGCTGGTGCCCTCGTAGGTGAGCACCGACTCCAGGTTGTTCGCGTGCCGCAGCACCGGGTACTCGGTGGTGATGCCGTTGGCGCCGAGGACGGTCCGGGCGCTGCGGGCGATCTCCAGCGCGGTGCGGACGTTGTTGAGCTTGCCGAAGCTGATGTGCGGCGGGCGAGCCGCGCCCTCCTCCTTGAGCCGACCGATCCGCAGCGCCACCAGGTAGGCCTTCTCGACCTCCAGCATCATCTCGACCAGCTTCTGCTGGGTCAGCTGGAAGCCGGCGATCGGGCGGTCGAACTGGATCCGGCTCTTGGCGTAGTCGAGGGCCGCGGTGTAGCAGTCGCGGGCGGCGCCGACGGTGCCCCAGAGGATGCCGTAGCGGGCCTCGTTGAGGGAGGAGAGCGGTCCGCGCAGGCCGGTGACCCCGGGCAGCACGGCGTCGGCGGGCAGCACCACCTCGTCGAAGGCGAGCTCGCTGGTGACCGAGGCGCGCAGCGAGAGCTTGCCGTGCACGTCGGTGGCGGTCAGGCCGCGGGTGCCGCGCTCGACCAGGAAGCCGCGCACGCCCTGCTCGGTCTGCGCCCAGACCACGGCGACGTCGGCGATACTGCCGTTGGTGATCCACATCTTGCTGCCGGACAGCACCCAGTCGCCGCCCTTGCCGCCCTTCTGGACCGCCCGGGTGCGCATGTTGGCCGGGTCCGAGCCAAAATCAGGCTCGGTGAGGCCGAAGCAGCCGATCAGCTCGCCGGCCGCCATGCCGGGCAACCAGCGCTGCTTCTGCTCCTCGGAACCGAAGGCGTGGATCGAACGCATCGCCAGGGAGCCCTGGACGGACACGAAGCTGCGCAGTCCGGAGTCGGCCGCCTCCAGCTCCATGCAGGCGACCCCGTAGGCCACGGCGTCGGCGCCCGCGCAGCCGTAGCCGTCGAGGTGCATGCCGAGCACGCCGAGGGCACCGAGCTCGGGGGCGAGTTCACGGACCGGGAAGACGCCGCGCTCGAACCAGTCGCCGATGTGCGGACGGATCCGCTCCTCGGTGAACTTGCGGACGGTGTCACGGATCAGCCGCTCCTCGTCGGAGAGGAGGTCGCCGACGGCGAGCAGGTCGGACGGGTCGATCCGGGTCGGCTTCGTCATTGAAGCTCCTTGTACTCTCGGCAGAATATGGCGGAATATGGCGGAATATGCGGGATGTTCGGTGGTCGGCCGGGTGCCGGGTACCGGGAGTATCGCGCACGCGGCCGGGCGTCGGACGGACGCGAAGGCGTGAGGAAAGCGACACGGGGACACGGGGAGGCGGAACATGGCGCGTTGGGCGCTGGTGGTCGAGGAGACGGTCGGCATCGGCAGGGACCGGACCTGGGGCAACAAGGTGCTCGGCGAGGTCGAGGGCACCCGCGAGGAGGCCGTCGCGGAGCTACGGCGGATCGTGCCGACGTACACCCCGGATCACCCGATGGGCAGCCGGCGGCGGACGCTCCTCCGGAACGGGGACACCTATCTGCTGATCTCGCAGGGGAGCATGCGCGACTACCACTGTGTGTTCAAGGTGTGGGAAATGCTGTGGGACAGCAAGCGGCCGGAGGTACAGGCGGAGCGGTTGACGGAGGAGTAACCGGTAACCGACGCGGGTGGGGCGCACGGCGGCGGACAGACGACAGCGAACGGATGACAGATTTCGAAATCTGTCATCCGTTCGCTGAAAGTTGTCAGCTGTTCGCCGCCAGCCGGCTGCCGCCCGCCGTCACGCCACCCCGCACAGCCGCAGCAGCGCCGTGGTCGCCGCGCCCGCGACGACCACCGCCGGGAAGGGTGCCCGACGCCAGGCGAGCACCCCGGCGACCAGCACTCCCGCCGGGCGCGCCCACCCCGCGAAGCCGTGCCCCTGGGTCAGCGCGCCGGTCGCCACCAGCGCGACCAGCAGCACCGCCGCCGCGACGGCCAGCAGGTGCCGGAGCCGATCCGAGAGCGCGAGCCGGTGCCCGAGCAGCGGCCCGGCCACCCGGTAGGCGTACGTCCCGACCGCCAGCAGCAGGATGGCGTAGAGCGGCATCATCGGACGTCCTCCTTCACGGCCGCGACGGCAGCCTCCGGCTCCGCCGCCTTCTTCACTCCCGGTCGGCCCGCGAACAGCAGCCCGACCAGGGCGAGCAGCACGGGCACCCCGGCCGGCACGAACGGCGTGGCCGCGACGGCCACGACCGCGCCCGCCACCGCCGCCGTACGAGTCCCACGGTCCGCGAGCGAGGGCACAACCAGCGCGAGCAGCACCGCCGGAAAGGCCGAGTCCAGGCCCAGCACGTCCGTGTCGCCGATCAGCCCGCCCGCGAATCCGCCGAGCAGCACCGCGGCGTTCCACACCACGAACAGCGAGATCCCGCAGATCCAGAACACCGCCCGGCGCCGCCGCGGGTCGCGCTGCTGCAGCACGAAGGCGGCACTCTCGTCGGTGAGCAGCTGCGCGCCGAACAGCCGTCGCCACCACGGGCCCTGGAGCACGTCGGCGACGGCGAACCCGAACGGCAGCAGCCGGGCGTTGAGCACCAGCCCGGTGGCGACGGCCGCGAGCGCGCCGCCGCCGGACAGCACCACGCCGACGGCCGCGAACTGCGAGCCGCCCGCGAAGACGAGGACGGAGAGGGCGACCGGCACCCAGAGGGGCAGGCCGCCGGACACGCTGATCGCGCCGAAGGAGGCGCCGACCAGGGCGTCGGCGAGGCAGACCAGGGCGATGTCACGGAGCGTGGCATGTTCCATTGTTCGGAGAAGCGAACGCATGTCCATCAGAGTGAACCCACCGGGCATGGTTCGTCAAGGCGAACGAGGGGACCGCCATAGCGAACGAACATCGCCGCGGACGGTCGTGGCAGCATGAACGGCACCAACCACCGAAGACCGACCGACCGACACCGACGAGGGAGCCGGGAGAAAGCGTGAGTGGCGAGCATGAGTGACCAGACCGCCCAGCCCACGGGCGCCAACGGCTCCGGCACGGAGCTGATCGGCCAGATCGCCGCCTCCATCCGGCGCGAGCGCGAGCGCAGCGGACTGTCGATGACCGAGCTGGCCCGGCGCGCGGGCATCGCCAAGTCGACGCTCTCGCAGCTGGAGTCGGGCGCGGGCAACCCCAGCGTGGAGACCCTCTGGGCGCTCGGGGTCGCACTGAACGTGCCCTTCAGCCGACTGGTCGACCCTCCGCGCCCGACGGTCAAGGTGCTCCGGGCCGGGGAGGGCCCGGTGACCCACTCCGAGCAGGCCAACTACGCGGCCACCGTACTCTCCTCCTGCCCGCCGAACGCCCGGCGCGACATCTACCGGATCGAGGCCCAGCCCGGCGAGACCAGGGCCTCCGACCCGCACATGCCCGGCACCGTCGAGCACGTGATGATCGGCTCGGGCCGGGCCCTGGTCGGCCCGACCGAGGCACCGGTCGAGCTGGGCCCGGGGGACTACATCAGCTACCCGGGCGACGCTCCGCACCTGTTCCGCGCCCTCGTACCGGACACCCTCGCGGTGATCGTGATGGAGCACATCTGACGAACCACCGCTCTCCTCCTCCCCCCTGACGACCCGGGTCCGCCTTACGCCAACAGCCCGTCCAGGAAGGGGTTTCCGAACACCCGGTGCGGATCGTGCCGGTCCAGTACGGCGACCGCCTCGTCCCAGCCCGGCCCGCCCCCGGCGCGCAGGCTGTCGGGGATGACCCGGCCGAGCAGGTCCGGGTCGGACCAGGCCGCGTCGGCGGTGTAGGCCCAGCCCTTGGACCACTCGACCCGCACGCCCGCCCGGGTGCCGTCGAAGGTGCGCAGCAGCCACTGCTCCAGGTCCCGGGCGAAACGTTCCAGGCCGGGGGTGCCGGGGAAGGCGAGCACGTCGAGCCAGACCGCGGTGTCCCACTCCGGCCGGTCGGCCCGGGGCCGCAGCGCGGACAGCAGCGGTGGCCGGGCGCCGGGGACGCCGGAGTACGCGGGGTCCTCCAGGCCGGTGACCCGGATCTCCACCGCGCCGTTCACCGGGAACTCGCCCCTGGCCTGGTACTCACCGAGCAACTGCCGGTAGTAGACGGCGAATTCGCTGACCACCCACTGCAGGTCGGCGCGCTTGGCCAGGATCGCGTAACCGTTGGCGGTGACCCGCAGCGTGGTGGGCCGGACGTACTGCAGCAGGGTGCGCGAGGGGCCCCAGAGGTCGGAGCGCAGGCCGCCGTCGAGCAGGTGGGTGATCAGGTCGCCGGTGAGCAGGTCGCGCAGCAGTCCACCGGAGAGCAGAACGTCGGTGAGGTCGCCGGTGAGCGCCACCTTGGCGATGAGGTACTGGAGTTGGCCGAACAGCGGGGCCGATCCCCAGGCTCCGCTGACGATTTGGCCGGCCAGCTGGGCGACCGGTTTCGGAATGCTGTCCGAGAAGGGGTAGTTGTAGGGCTGATCGACGGCCTTCGAGACGAGCGGCTTGGTCGGGGTGACGGTCCAGGTCTTGAGCCACGGGTACTCGGTGTAGGCGAACCAGATCGCCTCGACCCGGCCGTCGCGCTCGACGAAGTCGGCGAGGGTGCGCGGGCCGCCGCCGCCCAGCAGCCCTCCGAGCAGTCCGCCGCCGCTGCCACTGCCGGGGCGGGCGAACAACTCGGTGGCCGGGATGTCGAGTCGGCTGACGCAGCGCAGCGGCCGGTCCGCCCCGGCCCGCAGCACCACCTCGGTGAGGAAGGCCCGGCCCAGGTGCACCAGGAAGGCGGCGCTGTCGGCCTCGGCGCGGTCGAAGGTGCGCAGCGTGTAGCGGCCGGTGGCCGGGTCGAGGACGACGGCGGTGAGCCGGACCACCTGGTTGCTGACCGAGCCGTAGCCGTGCCCGTCCGGCCGCTGTTCACCGGCCGCGGGAGCGGCCGTGCCGTGGCCACCGATGGCGAGCACGCCGCCGACGGTCAGGTCGCCCGGGGCCGGGCAGGCCGTCAGGCCGAGGCCGCGGTCGGCCAGGTGGGCGAGCAGCGCCTCCATGCTCGCTCCGGTCTGCGCCCGGACGGTGGTGGGCGAGTCGGCGGCGAGGGCGGTGAGGTGGCGGCTGGTGTCCAGGAGAAGGACGCGGGCGCTGCCCGGGGTCCCGTTGGCGACGGTGAGCGGCGCCCAGGTGTGTCGGTAGCCGGTGGCACGCAGCCGCCAGCCGTTGGCGTGCGCCCAGTCGGCGAGCGCCGGGACCTCCTCGGGGGTGCGCGGCGCGCAGGTCCACAGCTGGTCGGTACGGATCTCGCCGGACCAGTTCCGGAAGACCCGCTGGAAGAGTTCGGTGCCGGCGGGCAGGCCGGGCGGTACGGGCGCGGCCGCCTCGGCACTGTCCGGGCCGACGGTGCCGCGCAGCAGCCAGGCCGCGCCGCCGAGTACTGCCGAGGCGCCGAGCAACTGCCGCCTGCTCGGACCGCTCCCGCGGCCGCTCCCCGGGCCAATCCCCGCTCCGCCGTTCACGCCGTGTCCCGCGGTCATCCTGGTCCGCCCCCTGCGCCTGCGCCGGTGTCCCCCGGGCCCTGCTGCGGCGTTCCGGGGCGGGCCGGTGTCCGCCCGGCCCCGGTCAGGAGCGTACGAAGCGCCGTACGACCGTTTGAGGCGATCCGGCCGGGATCTCACTCCTTCGAGTGATCACGGCCCGAACGGCTGCGGACCTCCCCGGCGGGGTATCCTCCGGCGGGGTACCTCCCGGCGGCGGTGCTCAGCGCGGCGCCGTGAGGCCGGCCTCCGCGAAGCGCTGCCACCGGTCGGCCGCCGGGCCGGGCACACAGACCCAGTCCTTGCCGGGCTCCTCCGCGGACGCATAGGTTGATCTTGACCACCGACCCCCACCCGCCCGGAGACCCCGTCTTGCCCTCGTCCGCGTCGCTGACCGTCACCGCCGCCCAGCCCGCCTGCGCCGAGCCCGGCCGCCCGGACACCGTGTCCGTCAACGTCGAGCGGCACGCCGAAGCCGTTCGGGCGGCCGGGACCCGCCTGGTGGTCTTCCCCGAGCTGTCGCTCACCGGCTACGACCTGGCCGCCCCCGCCGTCGACCCGGCGGACCCTCGGCTCGCCCCGCTGGTCGAGGCCTGCGCCGCCACCGGCACCCTCGCCCTGGTCGGCGCTCCGGTCGCGGAGGCGGACGGGCGCGAGGCCATCGCCACGCTGGCGGTCACCGGCGAGGGCGCCACCGTCGTCTACCGGAAGATGCGCCTGCACGGCGAGGGAGAACCCGACCGCTTCGCCCCGGGCGAGAAGCCCGTCGTGCTGGAGCTGGACGGCCTGCGACTCGGCCTCGCGGTCTGCGCCGACGCCGCCGACCCGACCCACGCCGAGGAAACGGCCGCGCTCGGGATCGACGCCTACGTCGCCTCCACCCTGTACGGCCCGGGCGCCGCGCAGGCCGAGCGGCGGGATGCTCACTGCCGGGCCCGCTCCACCGCGCACGGGATCCAGGTCGTGCTGTCCACCAGCGCGGGACCGACGGGTGTGTTCCCGGACAGCTCGGGCGGTTCCGGCGTCTGGGCGGCGGACGGGTCGCTGGTCGTCCAGGCCGGCACCGAGCCGGGCGAACTGGTCCGGGCCGAGCTGGTCCGGCTGTAGCGGCGCTGCCCCGGATCACCGGTGGATCATTCGGCCGCGGGTGGAAATACCCCGGGCCCGCGCGCGGCTGTCGTGATCGGTGAATCAGTGGATCGGCGGATCTGTACTGGATCGGCGGATCGGTGGACCCGTGACCGGGCCGAGTTGGCCCGTACAGGAGGTGCAGCGCGCGATGGGTGACGAGCGGGAGAAGTCTCAGGACTACCGGGTCGAGCACGACTCGATGGGCGAGGTGCGGGTGCCGGCCGACGCGAAGTGGCAGGCGCAGACGCAACGGGCGGTGGAGAACTTCCCGGTGTCCGGCCAGCGGCTGGAGCGCGCGCACATCGCCGCGCTGGCCCGGATCAAGGCGGCCGCGGCCCGGGTGAACGCCCGCCTCGGGGTCCTGGACGAGGAGACGGCCGGGGCGATCGCGGCGGCGGCCGAGGAGGTCGCGGAGGGCCGCTGGGACGACCAGTTCCCGGTGGACGTGTTCCAGACCGGTTCGGGCACCTCGTCCAACATGAACGCCAACGAGGTGATCGCCACCCTGGCCGGCGAGCGGCTGGGGCGGCCCGTCCACCCGAACGACCAGGTGAACGCGAGCCAGTCGTCCAACGACGTCTTCCCCTCCTCGATCCACATCGCCGCGACCGCCGCCGTCACCCACGACCTGATCCCGGCGCTGGAGCACCTGGCGGAGTCGCTGGAGCGCAAGGCGGCCGAGTTCGCGCAAGTGGTCAAGTCGGGCCGCACCCACCTGATGGACGCCACGCCCGTCACGCTCGGCCAGGAGTTCGGCGGCTACGCGGCGCAGGTGCGGCACGGGCGGGAGCGACTGCTGGCGACGCTCCCCCGGGTCGCCGAACTGCCGCTCGGCGGAACGGCGGTGGGCACCGGCATCAACACCCCGCCCGGCTTCCCGGCGGCGGTCATCGAGGAGGTGGCCCGCGCCACCGGCCTGCCGCTGACCGAGGCCCGGGACCACTTCGAGGCGCAGGGCGCGCGGGACGCGCTGGTCGAGCTGAGCGGTCAACTGCGCACGGTGGCGGTCGGGTTCACCAAGATCGCGAACGATCTGCGGTGGATGGGGTCCGGCCCGCGCACCGGCCTCGGCGAGATCAACCTGCCGGACCTGCAGCCGGGTTCGTCCATCATGCCGGGCAAGGTGAACCCGGTGCTGCCCGAGGTGGTGCTGATGGTCGCCGCCCAGGTGGTCGGCAACGACGCGACGGTGACGCTGGCCGGCGCGAGCGGCAACTTCGAGCTGAACGTGATGCTCCCGGTGATCGCCCGAAACGTGCTGGAGTCGGTGCGGCTGCTCGCCAACAGCGCGCGACTGCTGGCCGACCGGACGGTGGACGGCATCACCGCCAACGTCGAACGGGCCCGCGAGTACGCGGAGTCCTCGCCCTCGGTGGTGACGCCGCTGAACCGGTACATCGGGTACGAGGAGGCGGCGAAGGTCGCCAAGCAGGCACTGGCCGAGCGGAAGACGATCCGTCAGGTGGTGCTGGAGCGCGGGTACGTCGAGGAGGGCAAGCTCACCGAGGAGCAGTTGGACCAGGCGCTGGACGTGCTGCGGATGACACACCCGTAGGCGCTTGCGCGGTCGAAGACGCGCCCGTCGGAGGTGCGCCGGGGCGCGGCGGGCTCGCACCCTCCGCGCCCCGGGCACGGGCTGTGGGGAAGATCAGCCCTTGGCGCGGCCGGCCCGGCCGAGCCGCATCGCTGCTCCGTTCGCTGTGATCGTGGCCATCGAGATCGCCGCGAGGCCGAGCAGGAACATCACGGCACCGACGATGACGCAGGTGACGATGTTCTTGCCGAGCGCGACGGACCCGGAGACGGCCCAGGGGGAGATGATCGTCCAGACACCGAGCGCGGCGGCCGCCCAGGCCCGCGCGTGCGTCCGTTCGTAGGCCGATCCGTAGCCGGCCATCAGCGCCGTGTAGGCCAGACCCACGATCAGGCTGGTCACGGTCAGGGTGCTGAACGCGCTGAAACCGACGATCCACGGCGATGCCGCCAGGAAGAGGCCGGCCAGTACGGCCAGGGCTTCGACGCCCTGGGCGCGGGGAGTCAAGGTGACCCGCTCGTAGTGCTCCCGGAGTTCGACGATGTCCGGGTGGTGCTCCATGCCCGTCGGCATATGGGTTGCCACCGATACCACCTCCATGTGGTTCGGACCAGGGAAGGGGCTTGCCCCGTACCCATTCTGGCGCTTCTCCACCGTTTTGCACCCGATAGTCGGGAATGACCGATAACCATTGGATCACGCCGGTGACCTGCGTCTCAACACTCCAAGGGCCCATTGCCTATGCAACTCGTTGCATAGCAGGATGCGGGCATGGCACTGGAGCACGCGATCCTCGTCTCGCTGCTGGAGCAGCCCGGCTCCGGCTACGAGCTGGCCCGGCGCTTCGACCGCTCCATCGGACGCTTCTGGACCGCCACCCACCAGCAGATCTACCGGGTGCTGCGGCGGATGGAAGCGGACGGCTGGATCGCGGCGGAGGAGGTCGCGCAGGACGGCCGACCGGACAAGAAGGTCTACTCGGCGGCCGGGCCGGGCCGGGCGGCGCTGGCCGACTGGCTGCGCGAGCCGGTCGAGCCGGAGACCGTACGGCACGAACTCGCAGTCAAGATCCGCGCCGCCGCCTTCGACGACCCGGCCGCGCTGGTCTCCGAGGTCGAGCGGCACCGCGAGAGCCACGCCGCCCTGCTCGCCCGCTACCTGCACGGCGAGCAGCGGGACTTCCCCGACCTCACCGCGCTCGACACCCGGCAGGAGCTCCAGCACGTGGTGCTGCGCGGCGGCATCGAGTACGAGCGGATGACCCTCGCCTGGCTCGACGACGTGCTCGCCACGCTGCGCCGGCTCGCGGGCGAGGGGAAGCGCGGCGGGGAACAAGGTTCAGATAACAGAGGCTGAAATCTGTTATCTGAAATCTGTCTTCTGAACTCTGACTGCTGAACACCGTCTGCTGAACACCGTCTGCTGAACACCGTCTGCTGAATGCCGTTCGCTGAACTCCGTTCGCCGAGTCCTCACACCCTCGACCCCCGGGAGCCCCTGATGCTCTTCAACCCGCGCACCTACGACCCCGCGCAGTTCGACGAGCCGACCCGCCGTCTACTGCGCGCGACCGTCGACTGGTTCGAGTCCCGCGGCAAGAAGGCGCTCATCGACACCTACATCGACCGCACCTGGTACGCCGACTTCCTCGAATTCGCCGCCCAGGAAGGACTGTTCGCGGAGTTCCTGACCCCCGCCACGGCCGACCCCGCCAAGCGCTGGGACACCGCGCGGATCGCCGAGCTGAACGAGATCCTCGGCTTCTACGGCCTCGGCTACTGGTACACCTGGCAGGTCACCATCCTGGGCCTCGGCCCGGTCTGGCAGAGCGAGAACGAGGCCGTCCGGGCCCGCGCCGCCAAGCTCCTCGCCGAGGGCCACGTGATGGCCTTCGGCCTGTCCGAGCGCACCCACGGCGCCGACATCTACTCCACCGACATGATCCTCACCCCGGACGGCGAGGGCGGCTTCACCGCGACCGGCCCGAAGTACTACATCGGCAACGGCAACGTGGCCGGCCTGGTCTCGGTCTTCGGCCGCCGCTCGGACGTCGAGGGCCCGGAGGGCTACGTCTTCTTCGCCGCCGACAGCCGCCACGAGGCGTACCACCTGGTCAAGAACGTGGTGAACGCCCAGATGTACGTCAGCGAGTTCCGCCTGGAGGACTACCCGGTCCGCGCCGAGGACGTGCTGCACACCGGCCAGGCCGCCTTCGACGCCGCGCTGAACACCGTCAATGTCGGCAAGTTCAACCTCTGCACCGCCTCGGTCGGCATCTGCGAGCACGCGATGTACGAGGCCCTCACGCACGCCCACAACCGGGTGCTGTACGGCAAGAAGGTCACCGACTTCCCGCACGTGCGACGGGAGTTGACCGACGCCTACGCCCGCCTGGTGGCGATGAAGCTGTTCAGCGCCCGGGCCGTGGACTACTTCCGCACCGCCTCCCCCGAGGACCGCCGCTACCTGCTGTTCAACCCGATGACCAAGATGAAGGTCACCACCGAGGGCGAGAAGGTCATCGACCTGATGTGGGACGTCATCGCGGCCAAGGGCTTCGAGGCGGACACCTACTTCGACAAGGCTGCCAAGGACATCCGCGGCCTGCCGAAGCTGGAGGGCACCGTCCACGTCAACCTGGCGCTGATCCTCAAGTTCATGGGCAACTACCTGTTCGCGCCCGCCGATTACGCCCCGGTGCCGACCCGCCTGGACGCCGCCGACGACGCCTTCCTGTTCCGCCAGGGCCCGGCCCGCGGCCTCGGCGCGATCCGCTTCCACGACTGGCGCGCCGCCTACGACCGCCACGCGCAGCTGCCGAACGTCGCCCGCTTCCGGGAACAGGCCGACGGCTTCTGCGAGTTGCTGCTCAAGCACGCGCCGGGCAAGGAGCAGCAGGCCGACCTGGACTTCCTGCTGGAGATCGGCCAGCTGTTCGCGCTGATCGTCTACGGCCAGCTGGTGCTGGAGCAGGCCGAGTTGACCGACCTGCCGGCCGACGTGCTGGACCAGGTCTTCGACGCCCTGGTCCGCGACTTCTCCGCGCACGCCACCGAGCTGCACGGCAAGGCCTCCACCACCGAGGAGCAGGCCGCCTGGGCGCTGGCGAACGTGCGCCGCCCGGTCGCGGACGCCGAGCGCGCCGCGAAGGTGTGGGCGCGGGTCGAGGCGCTGTCCGGCGCGTACGAGATGCAGCCGTAGGACCGGAAGTACCGGATGCACCGGAAGTACCAGTGAGACCCCGGGGGTGCCGGTCGGCGGACCGGCACCCCTGGATCAATCCGGGCGAGCTCAGCCGTCCCCGAGCCCCATGTCGCGTGCCCGGGCGACCGCCTCGGCGAGCGGTGTCCCGGGCCCGTGCCGGCCCGACTCCCACGCAGGTCCCGGCCCCGCCCCAGCCCGGCACTCACGCCCGTCCCGGCCCCGTCCCGGGCAAGCGCCCACGCCCGTGCCGGCCCGACTCCCACGCAGGTCCCGGCCCCGCCCCAGCCCGGCGCCCACGCCCGTCCCGGCCCGACGTCGGCGCCCGAACCGGCCCCGCCGCGACGGGCCCGGGAGCGGCGTCGCGGATCGGCGTACGGTGGAACTCGGAGGCCGTGTCATGCACGTCACCGGAGCCCACTTCACCGACCGCACCGACGCGGGTCGGCGCCTGGCCGCCCGCCTCGGCCACCTGAGCGCTGCCGACACCGTGGTGGTCGCGCTGCCGCGCGGCGGGGTGCCGGTGGCCGCCGAGGTGGCGGCGGCGCTCGGCGCGCCGCTGGACATCTGCGTGATCCGCAAGCTCGGCGTGCCGTACCAGCCCGAGCTGGGCATGGGGGCGATCGGCGAGGACGGCGTGCGGGTGCTGAACGAGCACGTCATCCGGCTCGCCGGGATCACCGACGACCAGCTGGCGGCGGTGGAGCGGAGCGAGCGCGCCGAACTGGAGCGCCGGGCCCGCCGCTACCGGGGCGACCGTCCGGCCGCCGACCTGCGCGGGCGCACCGTGGTCGTGGTGGACGACGGCATCGCCACCGGCTCCACCGCCAAGGCCGCCTGCCGGATCGTCCGGGCGCGCGGCGCGGCCCGGGTGGTGCTCGCCGTGCCGGTGGCGCCTGCGGACTGGACCGAGCGCCTGACCGAGGTCGCCGACGAGCTGGTCTGCGTCGACACGCCGTCCCCGTTCTTCGCGATCGGTGAGTTCTACACCGACTTCTCGCAGACCGGCGACGAGGAGGTGCTGGCGCTGCTGGCCGAGGCCAGGGGCGAGCAGTCCCCGGAGCCCGCCGGGGTCGACCGCGAGCTGGTGCTGCCGGCCGCCGGGGTCCGGCTCGCGGGCCGGCTGACCGTCCCGGGCGGGGCGCGCGGCATCGTGGTGTTCGCGCACGGCAGCGGCAGCGGGCGGCACAGCCCGCGCAACCGGCACGTCGCCCGGTATCTGAACCGCGCCGGGCTGGGCACGCTGCTGTTCGACCTGCTCACCGAGGCCGAGGAGCCGGACCGGCGCAAGGTGTTCGACGTCGGCCTGCTGGGCTCGCGGCTGACCTCCGTCGCCGGTCGGCTGGGCGAGCTCACGGAGACCCGTGGCCTGCCGCTGGGCCTGTTCGGTGCCAGCACCGGCGCCGCCGCCGCGCTGCACACCGCCGCCACGCTGGGCCCGGCGGTGCGCGCCGTGGTCTCCCGGGGCGGTCGCCCGGACCTCGCCGGGCCGCAGGTGCTGGGCGGGGTGAGCGCGCCGACGCTGCTGCTGGTCGGCGCGCTGGACACCGTCGTGATCGACCTCAACCGGCAGGCCCGGGCCCGGCTGCACTGCGAGAGCGAGCTGGTGGTGGTGCCGCACGCGAGCCACCTGTTCGAGGAGCCGGGCACGCTCGACCGGGTCGCCGAGCTGGCCGGGGACTGGTTCCTGCACCACCTCCCGCTCCCGCCTGCCGAGTCACCCGGGGATTCACCTGCGGACCCACCTGGCGGCTCACCTGCCGACTCACCCGAGGAGAGCCCGTAGCGGCCGGTTGCGCAGAATTCGTGCGACAACCGCCTCGGGGCCGCACATTTTGCGCAGCCAGAGGCGGGATTTCCTAATCAGCTTGTACACATTGAGCAGTGAAAAATCGACCTGTTGCCCAACCACCCCGACAGGAGCAAGCTCTGCGCCATCCGCACCGCGCATCCGTTCGCCGTGCGGCCGCGATCCACGCGATCCAGCAAAAGCCTCAGCGCCGAGGCCCAGAGTGGAGGAACGAGCGATGACCACGCAGTCCCACGCCCTTGAGTTGACCCCCGAGGAGCGCGAGGCCGGTCTCGACGCCGACCAGCTGCGCCGCCTCGTCGGCCTCGTCGAACACGACGCCAGCACCGACCCGTTCCCGGTCACCGCGCAGGACGCGGTCGTCTTCGTGGTCGGCAACGCCACCCAGACCGCGCAGTTCTACCAGGTCGTGTTCGGCATGGAGCTGGTCGCCTACTCCGGTCCGGAGACCGGCCGCCGCGACCGCAAGGCGTACGTGCTCCGCTCCGGCTCCTGCCGCTTCGTGATCAAGGGCGGCGTCCAGCCGGACAGCCCGCTGCTGGACCACCACCGCCGCCACGGCGACGGCGTGGTCGACCTCGCCCTCGAGGTCCCGGACGTCGACAAGTGCATCGAGCACGCCCGGGCGACCGGCGCCACCGTCCTGGAGGAGCCGAACGACGTCTCGGACGAGAACGGCACCGTGCGCCGCGCGGCCATCGCCACCTACGGCGAGACCCGCCACACCCTGATCGACCGCTCCCGCTACAGCGGCCCGTACCTGCCGGGCTACGTCACCGCGAAGAGCGGCGTCACCCACCCGGAGGGCTCGCCCAAGCGCCTGTTCCAGGCCCTCGACCACGCCGTGGGCAACGTCGAGCTGGGCCGGATGGACGAGTGGGTCCAGTTCTACAACCGGGTCATGGGCTTCGTGAACATGGCCGAGTTCGTCGGCGACGACATCGCCACCGAGTACTCCGCCCTGATGTCCAAGGTCGTCGCCAGCGGCAACCACCGGGTGAAGTTCCCGCTCAACGAGCCGGCCATCGCCAAGAAGAAGTCCCAGATCGACGAGTACCTGGAGTTCTACGCCGGCCCCGGCTGCCAGCACATGGCGCTCGCCACGAACGACATCCTGACCACCGTGGACGTGCTGCGCTCGCGCGGCGTGGAGTTCCTCAACACCCCGGACGCCTACTACGACGACCCGGAGCTGCGCGAGCGGATCGGCAAGGTCCGGGTGCCGATCGAGGAGCTGAAGAAGCGCGGCATCCTGGTCGACCGCGACGAGGACGGCTACCTTCTGCAGATCTTCACCAAGCCAATCGGCGACCGCCCCACCGTCTTCTACGAGTTCATCGAGCGCCACGGTTCGCTGGGCTTCGGCAAGGGCAACTTCAAGGCGCTGTTCGAGTCCATCGAGCGCGAGCAGGACCGTCGCGGCAACCTGTGAGCGTCGGCCTACCCTGATTGACGCCGGCCCTGACGGACGGTCGAGGAGGAGCACGGAGATGGCGTACTACCGGCAGCTGGGCAACATCCCGCCCAAGCGGCACACCCAGCACCGCACACCCGAAGGCGGGCTGTACTACGAGGAGCTGATGGGCGAGGAGGGGTTCTCCTCCGACTCGTCGCTGCTCTACCACCGGGGCATCCCCTCGGCGGTGGTCAACGCGGCGCCCTGGGAGCTGCCGGACCAGTCCACGGTGCCCAACCATCCCCTGCTCCCCCGCCACCTCAAGCTGCACGAGCTGTTCGCGGGCCAGGAGTGGAAGTCCGCGGACGTCGTGAACAGCCGCCGTCTGGTCCTCGGCAACGGCGACGTGCGGATCTCGTACGTCGCCGCCGGGGCCCCGAGCGAGCTGTACCGCAACGGGCTCGGCGACGAGTGCGTGTACGTGGAGTCCGGCTCGGGGACGGTCGAGACGGTCTTCGGCTCGATCGAGGTCGGCCAGGGCGACTACGTGATCATCCCACGGGCCACCACCCACCGCTGGGTGCCCTCCGGGGACGAGCCGCTGCGCGCCTACTGCATCGAGGCGAACAGCCACATCACCCCGGTCAAGCGCTACCTGTCCAAGTACGGGCAGCTGCTGGAGCACGCGCCGTACTGCGAGCGGGACTTCCGCGGGCCGGTCGGGCCGCTCGTGGTCGACACCCCCGGGGACGTCGACGTGCTGGTCAAGCACCGTGGCCCGAACGGGGTTTCGGGCACCCGCTACACCGTGCCGCACCACCCCTTCGACGTGGTGGGCTGGGACGGTTGCCTGTACCCGTACGCCTTCAACATCCGGGACTTCGAGCCGATCACCGGCCGGATCCACCAGCCGCCGCCGGCCCACCAGGTGTTCGAGGGCAACAACTTCGTGATCTGCAACTTCGTCCCCCGCAAGGTGGACTACCACCCGCTGTCGGTCCCGGTGCCGTACTACCACGCCAACGTGGACAGTGACGAGGTCATGTTCTACTGCGGCGGTGACTACGCGGCCCGCAAGGGCTCGGGCATCGCCCAGGGCTCGATCTCGCTGCACCCGGGCGGGCACACCCACGGGCCGCAGCCGGGCGCGTACGAGCGCAGCATCGGCGTGGACTTCTTCGACGAGCTGGCCGTCATGGTGGACACCTTCCGGCCGCTGGAGCTCGGCGAGGGCGGACGGGCCAGCGAGGACGACAACTACGCCTGGACCTGGGCCGGTCGGGGGCCCGGACGATGAGCGCTGCGGTCTCCACGGGCGTGATCCCCGAGCTGTTCCGCGGGCTCTTCGACGACGCGGCGGTGTTCCCCCCGGGGAACCTGCCGATCGCCGAGGCGGTGCCCGCGCACCGCGCCCACCGCGCGGCCTGGTACGCCGAGGCGGTCGGCCCGTTCCTCTGCGGGGCGGGCCGGCTGGGCGAGTTGGCCGCCGTGGTGACGGGCGGCGCGGTGCCCCCGGCCTCAGCCGCCGTGGACGCCGCGGCCGCGAGGGGTGCGGCGGAGACGGGCGCCACGCCGCTCAGGGTCGGGCTCGTGCTGCCGGGGGGCAGCGCGGAGCTCGCCCAGGCGCTCGCCGCCGCCGCGCCGTTCGAGCTGGCCGGTGTCGAACTGGCCACCCGGGATGCCGCCGAGGCGGTCGCCGAACTGGACCGGCTGTTGCCGCCGCACGTACCGGCCGCCGTCGAGCTGCCGCGCGAACTCCTGCGCGGGGACGGTCTGGACGCGGTGCTGGACATGCTGGTCGACAGCCCGTACCGGGCGAAGTTCCGCACCGGCGGGCTGGTCGCGGAGGCGTTCCCGGACGAGGACGAGCTGGCCGCCTTCCTCACCGGCTGCGCGCTGCGCGGCCTGCCGTACAAGTGCACGGCCGGACTGCACAACGCCGTCCGGCACACCGACCCGGAGACCGGCTTCGAGCACCACGGCTTCCTGAACGTGCTGCTGGCCGCGCAGGAGACCGACCGGGCGGCCGCGGCGGCGGTGCTGGCGGAGCGGGACGGCGAGGCGCTGGCCAAGGCGGCACGCGCGCTGACCGATCGTCAGGTTACGGTGATCCGCAACTCGTTCACCGCGTTCGGCACCTGCAGCATCGCCGAGCCGCTGGGCGATCTGGCCGTACTCGGCCTGCTGTCGTCGCCCGATCCACTGCCCCAGGAGGACCGTTGAGCACCACCCCCAGCAGCCCGCGCAGCTGGCTCGCCAGCGCCCAGGACTCGCCGTTCGGCGTGCACAACCTGCCGTACGGCGTCTTCACCGCCGCCGACCAACCCGGCCGGCGCCGGATCGGCGTGCGCGTCGGGGACTTCGTGCTGGACGCCGCGGCGGCCGCCCGCGCCGCCGGGGCGCCGTCCGTGCTGCTGGAGGCGGACTCGCTCAACCCGCTGATGGCGGCCGGACGTTCGGTCTGGACGCAGGTGCGCTCCGACCTGACCACCTGGCTGACCGACGAGTCCTTCCGCGAGGCGCTCTCGCCCGCGCTGCTGCCGGCGGACGAGGTCGAGCTGCACCTGCCGTTCGAGGTCGCGGACTACGTCGACTTCTACGCCTCCGAGCACCACGCCAGCAACCTGGGCCGGATCTTCCGCCCGGGCGCGGAGCCGCTCACCCCCAACTGGAAGCACCTGCCGATCGGTTACCACGGCCGGGCGGGCACCGTGGTGGTGTCCGGCACGCCGGTGGTGCGTCCGCACGGGCAGCGCAAGGCGCCGACCGACGCCGCGCCGACCTTCGGGCCGTCGCGCCGGCTGGACATCGAGGCCGAGGTCGGCTTCGTCGTCGGCACGCCCTCGCAGCTGGGGCGGCCTGTCGTGCTGGACGACTTCCGCGAGCACGTGTTCGGCGTCTGCCTGCTCAACGACTGGTCGGCGCGCGACATCCAGGCTTGGGAATACGTGCCGCTCGGCCCCTTCCTCGGCAAGTCCTTCGCCACCTCGGTCTCGCCGTGGATCGTGCCGCTGGACGCCCTGCAGCACGCCCGGGTCGCGCCGCCGGAGCGCGACGTCGAGCCGCTGCCGTACCTCGACGACCGGGGCAACGAGCCGTGGGGCCTGGACCTGGCGATGGAGGTCCGGCTGAACGGGCACCCGATCTCCCGGCCGCCGTTCGCCGCGATGTACTGGACGGCGCAGCAGCAGCTGACCCACATGACCGTCAACGGCGCCTCGCTGCGCACGGGCGACCTGTTCGCCTCGGGCACCGTCAGCGGGCCGGAGCCGGACACCCGGGGCGCGCTGATCGAGCTGACCTGGAACGGCGAGGAGCCGGTGAAGCTGCCGGACGGGACGACCCGGACCTTCCTGGAGGACGGCGACGAGGTCACCATCACCGCCACGGCCCCGGGGCCGGACGGCGCGGTGGTCGGGTTCGGCGAGGTGACCGGGCGGGTGCGAGGGTAGTGGCGCGTGCCCGTCGCGACGGATAACAGATGACAGCCAACGGATAACAGCTGACAGATTTCATCATCTGTCAGCTGTTATCACGACGGCCGGCACCCCGACCCGCCCCAGGCGCGGCCGCCCGCACACCTCACCGCGGTGATCCAGGGCATGTCCCAGCAGGCCCGCGACGGCGCCACCGCCGACGACCTGGCCCGCACCGCCGAACACGCCCTGCGCGCCTGGCCGTAGCCACCGAGCCACCCGGTCCCGGCCCAGCGATCACGACCACCCGCCCACCCCGGTACGGTGGAGCGCGGAAGTCCACATCACCGAGGGACGGGAGCGGGTCCGATGAGCGTAGCGGTGGCGGAGGTCCAGGCCTTCCTGGACGAGAACGGCGACGGCGGCCTCGGCCGGATCGTGCTCAACCGCCCGCGGGCGCTCAACTCCCTGACCCACGGCATGATCACCGCCCTGCGCGCGACCCTGGACGACTGGGCCGCAGACGACCGAGTGCGCGCCGTCGTGCTGACCGGCGCCGGCGAGCGCGGCCTCTGCGCCGGTGCGGACATCCGCGCGATGCACGACGACGCCAAGGCGGGCGGGGCCGGCGCCCGCGCCTTCTTCCGCGACGAGTACCGGCTGAACGCGGTGATCGCCGACTACCCGAAGCCGTACGTCGCGGTGATGGACGGCATCACCATGGGCGGCGGCGTCGGCCTGTCCGCGCACGGCGCGGTGCGGATCGTCACCGAGCGCTCCGTGGTCGCGATGCCCGAAACCCGGATCGGGCTCGTCCCCGACGTCGGCGGCAGCCGCCTGCTCGCCCACGCCCCGGGCGAGTTGGGCACCCACCTCGGACTCACCTCGGCCTCGATGGGCCCCGGCGACGCCCTGCTCTGCGGTTTCGCGGACCACTACGTCCCGTCCACACGCCTCCCCGAGCTGCTCCACGCCCTCGCCGGCAGCGCGGATCCGGCCGCCGCCGTCGCCGCGCACGCCGAGCCCGCACCGCCCGCCGAACTCGCCGCCCGGCGCGAGTGGATCGACGCCTGCTACGCGGCCGACACCGTCGAGGAGATCGTCGAGCGACTGCTCGACTCCGGTGTGCCGGAGGCGAAGGAGGCCGCCGGGCTGGTCCTCGGGAACTCCCCCACCGCCGTCAAGGTCACCCTGGCCGCGCTGCGCCGGGCCCGTACGCTGCCCTCACTGAAGGCCGTGCTCGACCAGGAGTACCGCATCTCCTGCGCCGCGCTGGACGGCCACGACCTGGTCGAGGGCATCCGCGCCCAGGTAGTCGACAAGGACCGCAACCCGCAGTGGTCCCCGCGCACGCTCGCCGAGGTGACGGAGGCTGACGTCGCACGCTTCCTCGCCCCGCGCGAGGACGACGAGCTGGGCCTGGCCTGACCCCGAGCCCGCCCGGATCCCACCGACTCCTCTCCCCGGAACGCCTGGAGCCGCCATGACCCACCCGGTGCCGGGGACTCCGCCACGCTCGTGACCGGCGTCTCGCATGTCAAGACTGGCGCGAGGTGGGGCGCGTCGTAGATCGTTGGGTGGTCAGGGCGCGCCCGCGCGGCGCCGAGCAGCGGAATGGGAGTCGACGGCGATGACCGAGACCTACGAGACGATCCTGGTCGAGCGCAAGGGACGGGTGGGCCTGATCACGCTCAACCGGCCCAAGGCGCTCAACGCGCTGAACACCCAGCTGATGAACGAGGTCGTGGCGGCCGCCACCGCCTTCGACCGGGACCCGGAGATCGGGTGTCTGGTGATCACCGGGTCGGAGAAGGCCTTCGCGGCCGGCGCCGACATCAAGGAGATGCAGGGCAACCACTTCCCGGACGTCTACCTGGACGACTGGCTGGGCCCGTGGGACCGGATCGGCGCGCTGCGCAAGCCGGTGGTGGCGGCGGTGGCCGGCTTCGCGCTGGGCGGCGGCTGCGAGCTGGCGATGCTGTGCGACATCCTGCTGGCGGCGGACACCGCGAAGTTCGGACAGCCGGAGATCAAGCTCGGTGTGATCCCGGGCATCGGCGGCTCGCAGCGGCTGACCCGGGCGGTCGGCAAGGCGAAGGCGATGGAGCTGTGCCTGACCGGCCGGATGATGGGCGCCGAGGAGGCCGAGCGGGCCGGCCTGGTTTCCCGGATCGTCCCGGCCGACCAGCTGCTCGACGAGGCGCTGGCCACCGCCGAGGCCGTCGCGGCGATGTCCACCCCGGCGGCGATCATGATGAAGGAGAGCGTCAACCGCGCCTTCGAGACCACGCTGGCGGAGGGTGTCCGCTTCGAGCGCCGGTTGTTCCACGCGGCCTTCGCCACGGCGGACCAGAAGGAGGGCATGTCGGCCTTCGCCGAGAAGCGCCCGCCGAAGTTCGAGAACCGCTGACGGCGAACAACTGACGGATGACGGCTGACAGATTTCATCATCTGAAATCTGTCAGCTGTCATCTGTTCGCGGCCATCCGTCCGCGGTCGGCCGTCACCAGTCCGCCGTCACCCGCCCCCGGCCGCGCGCCTCACCCCTCCTCCACCAGCACCGTGTTGAGCCGTGCCAGCCCGCTGCGGGTGGCGGCGACCACGATCCGGTCGCCCGGGGTCAGCCGGCGGGTGCGGTCCGGGAAGTTCCACTGCAGGTGCGTGCTGCGCGCGAAGCGGACGGCGATCACCCGGACGCCGCCCGGGTCCTCCAGGTCGTGCCGGTTCAGGCCGATCAGCCCGCTGCCGTCCTCCACCGCCAGCTCGGCGATCAGCAGCACGTGCCGGAACACCGACAGCGTCCCGCGCACCTCGCTGCCCATCAGGGCGGCCGCGAAGGCAGGCGCGGCCAGGTAGGACACCGACCTGGAGGCCGCGTTGTCCAGCGTCTTGTAGAAGTGGCCGGCGAAGTTGTCGTCGAACAGCCGCACCACCACCCGCACCTCGGGATTGCCGTGCCGCGCCTCCAGCGCCGCCTCCAGGTTGGTGGCGTCGTCCCCGCTGACCGCGACCACCGCCCGGCTGTGCTTCAGCCGGGCACGGCGCAGTTGCTCCTCGAACGGCCCGTCGCCCAGCACGACCGGGATGCCGAGCGCCCGGACGGCGGCGATGCCGCGGGCCCGCGGGTCCCGTTCCATGCAGACCACCGGCACGCCCAGCTCGTGCAGCTGGGTCGCGACGCGGGTACCGACGTTGCCGAGCCCGACCACGATCACGTGGTCCCGGGTGCCCGCGCTGGGGTTACGGGGCAGCCCGCGCCGTCCGGAGCCGAGCACCTCGACCGCGATGGCGGTGGCGACCGGCGCGAAAGTGATCCCGCAGATGGTGATGACCACCTGGGCGACCCGCTGCCAGATCCCGCCCGTCCCGGTCCCGGCGGCGATGTCGGCCTGCTGGTCAGGCTGGGCGGCGCCGGCCAGGTCGAGCAGCGAGATGTAGACGGTCCAGCCGAAGTCCCGGTTGAGGTACCAGAGCACGCCGAAGGCCATCAGCACCGCGGCGAGCGCGGTGAGCAGCACCAGCCGCATCCGGGCGCTGGTGAAGAATCGCATGGTGTCGAGCACCCGCCAGCGCAGCCGTCGTGCCCAGCTGATCGGTTCCCGGGGTTCGACGGGCAGCGCCTGCAGCGCGGCTCTCCCGCCCGGCGTCTCCGCGGGCTCGGCGGCCGGCACCACCGGTTCACGGTGCGCCCCGCCGGGGAGGACCGGTCCGTCGTCGCCGAACTCCCGGGCGAGGCGGACGAACTGGGCCGAGTCCCCCTCCTGTTCCGGCAGCAGACGGATCTTGCTGAGGTCCTGCCGGTCGATCTGGTCGGCGACCACACAGATCCGGTCGGAGGTGATGGCGTCGTCGAAGGCGATGTGCAGGTACCGTCCGTCGACCTCGACCGCGTTGGGTCGCCCGAGCGCGGCGGCGGCGAAGGCCGGGGCGGCGGTGGCGGAGCCGGAGAGCGCGGCGCCGTTCTTGAGCAGCCGTTGGATGTTCTCGCCGAGTCGCTGGTTGAACATCCGGAACACGATCCGGATGTCCGGGTTGTGGTCCTGGGCGCTGAGCGCGGCGTGGATGTTCTCCTGGTCGCCGCCCTCGACCAGGGCGAGTCCACGGGCGGTGCCGATGGACACCGCGCGCAGCGCCTCCTCGGTGACGCTCGGGTACTCGACCACGGCGGCGACACCGGGGAGTTGCTCGATCTGCGGCGCGTGGTCGCGGGTCCGGTCGGCGACCAGGACGACGACCGGGACCTCGTAGTGCTCGACGAGTTCCAGGACCAGCCGGTGCGCCAGCGCGTTGCCCCCGCAGACGATGTAGTGCTGGCTGATCGGCTCGACCGGAGGGGGCCCCCACCCTTCAGACGTCATACCGACGGATGATATCGACAGCGAGTGACCGGAGGGTGTCATTCCGGCAACCGTCAGAAGTCACTCGAACGGACGCACCCAACGCGCCGCCTGACGGCGGAACGATGAGGCTGGGGTGCGCTCTCCGCCCCCATACCCGAGGAGTACCTCACCGTGGCCCCTCCGATCACCACCCCCGACGGCACCCCGGTCCAGGGCCCGCTCGGCATGCTCGCCAGGGCCGCCTGGCAGGTGCTCCTGGCCGCCGGTGTGGCCTCGCTCGCCCTCGGCGTCATCGTCTTCGCCTGGCCCCGGGAGACGCTGCTGGTGGTGGGCGTGCTGTTCGGCCTCTACCTGCTGGTCATCGGCATCGTGCAGCTGGTCGCCGCGTTCGGCACCCACGCCACCACCGCGATGCGGGTGCTGGCCTTCATCAGCGGCGCGATCAGCGTGCTGCTCGGGCTGCTCTGCTTCCGCAGCGCGGCGCAGTCGCTGCTGCTGCTCGCGCTCTGGATCGGCATCGGCTGGCTGTTCCGCGGCATCACCCAGTTCGCCGCCGCGATCTCCGACCCGCTGATGCCCGCCCGCGGCTGGCAGGCCTTCGCGGGTGTAGCCAACACCCTGGCCGGCGTGCTGCTGATGGTCTGGCCGGTCGGCTCGATCGCCGCGCTCACCGTGCTGGCCGGGTGCTGGCTGCTGATCCTAGGCGTGGTCGAGATCGCGACGGCCCTCCAGATGCGCAGCCGGGCCAAGCGGATCCCTTCGGGGGTCTGACCGGCCGCCAGGCCGCGGCTGCGCGAGAAGGCCGCTGGTCGAGAAGGCCGCCACCGCTCCCGGCGCCGCGCTACCCCCTCCACCGCTACGGCCGAGGCGCGTAGCCGAGCCGGAAGGTGGCGGCCTCCAGCCGTTCCGGGCTGAGCCGGACGTCGGTCAGCCGCTCGGCGAGCGCGAACGCGGCCTCGGTGTGCAGCTCGTAGCGCTCCCCGTCGAGCTGGAAGCCGCAGGCCGTCAGCAGCTCCGGGGTGCCCGGGGCCTCGGCGTCCGTGCCGTTCCGCTGGTCAACGAAGAGCGGCTCGAAGTCCAGCCGGCAGGTGCCGTGCTCCCACCAGTGGAAGTGGTCCGCCGCGTTGACGTTCCGGAAGTGCGAGACCAGCCGGGTGCCCTCGCCGAGCCGGGGGACGACCTCGTACAGGCTGCCGAGGTAGCCGTACGGCTCGACCGCGAGCGCCCAGCCGTCGAGCTCGGCGACGGCGACGAGGATCCGGTCCTCGTCCGGGTCGAACAGCTCCTCGGCCTCCTCGTCCTCCCCGTCGTCGAAGGTCTCCCAGGCGGCGAGCACCGCGTCCAGCCCGGTCACCTCCCGGCCGGTCAGGGCGTGGAAGCGGCGCAGCAGTTCGTCGGCGCCGAGTCCCTGGACCTGGGTGAGGCAGTAGGCCTCACCCAGGACGGGGTAGCGCTTCTCGAACCAGGTGTAGTCGGTGGCGCGTGCGGCGGTCATGCGCAGGATGCTGTCAGACCCCGCTGACAGCGCCCGCCGCACCCTTGGTCGCTCAGCGCCAGACCGGCGTGTCCGTCCCCCAACTCCCGGGCGGGCTGGCCCAGTCGACGGGCGCGCCCTGGTAGCCGATGGGCGGCAGGGCGTGCCGCAGCCGTCCGTACGCCGAGTCGGTCTCGGTGAGCCAGTGCGCCGGGTCGTACGGCTCGGTGCCCAGGCGCGGTGCGGCCGCCGGCTCGGGCTCGATGCCGTGCAGCAGCCAGGAGGCGGTGCCGGCCAGGGAGAAGCGCAGGTGGCGGCCGCCGGGGCGGTCGGTGCGCTGGTCGGTGAGGGCGCGCAGGACGGCGGCGGCGAGGAGGTAGCCGGTGCCGTGGTCGAGGGCCTGGGCGGGCAGGACGCCGGGGCGGCCGTCGGGGGCCGCCTCGTGGGCGGCGAGGCCGACGCCGGCCTGGACCAGGCTGTCGAAGCCGCGGCGGCCGGCCCACGGACCGGTCCAGCCCCAGGCGCAGAGCTGGGCGAGGACCAGGTCGGGGCGGCGGGCGAACAGCGCGTCGGGGGCGAGGCCGTGGGCGTCCAGGGATCCGGGGCGGTAGCCGGAGACGACGACGTCGGCGGTGTCGAGCAGGCCCTCGAAGACGGCGCGGTCGGCCGGGTCGGCGAGGTCCAGGCGGGTGGAGCGCTTGCCGAAGCCCGTGTCGGCGTGGGCGTCCTCGGCCTCGGGCAGCCGGGGCGAGTCGATCCGCAGGACGTCGGCGCCGAGCAGGGCGAGGGTGCGGGTGGCGATCGGTCCGGCTATCACCCGGGTGAGGTCGAGGACCCGGATCCCGACGGCGGGCCGGTCCACCGGGGCGGCGCCGAGCGGACGGGCGGTCGCGGACCCTGTCTCCCGGCGCTCCACCAGGGGGTGCACGGCCGCACTCACCGGCGCGACCGCCACGGCGAGCGCCCCCGCCGCGTACGCGCGCTCCTGCACCTGCTCGGCCGGCAACTTGCCGAGCGCCTCGGCGAGCTGGTCGGGCCCGGCGTCCGGGGCGAGGTCGAGGCTGGCGAGCAGCCGGTCCCGGTGGTGCGGGTAGTTGGCGTGGGTACGGACCCAGCCGTCGGCGGTGCGCCAGAACCCGGAGTGCGGGGCGAAGCCGACGGGCGTACGGCCGTCGATCGCCAGGTGCCGCTCGCTGACGAAGGCGGTGGCAACGGCCCCCTCGTCCACCCGGACGGCGGGGACGGGCCCGCCCGCGCGGTGCGCGGCCAGCTCGGCGGCGGCCAGCGAGCAGGCGGCCACGGTGGCGCGGGCGAGCCGGCGCACCGGCAGACCGGAGGGCAGGACGTCCTGCGGGCCGTGGAAGCCCACCCGGTCTAGGAGTTCGGCCGGTCCGCCGAGGGCGGCCCAGGCGTCGGCGGTCGGCCGGTCAGCGGTCGGACGGTCAGCGGTCGGACGGTCGGCGGTCAGACGGTCGGCGGGCCCGCCCCCGGACGGCATCGGACGATCTGTCATGTCCGGCATTGTGCTCTGCTGCCCGCGCTCCCGCCGTGACGCCTGCCACTGGGCGCCGACCCCCCTCCCCGCCCGGGCGGCATGCCGTCCGGTTCACCGGTATTCACGCAGATCAGGGCGGGTGCGACGAGGAAGTGAGGAAGTAGGGCAGGCCGGGCGGCGGTGCTGCCCGCCCCAGGACACACCGACGGCCACCAGTCCCTGCTGGTCGAGCGGCTGGGCGACTGCACGGTCCTGCTGGCCGGGCAGGCGTACGACTTCGCCACCGAGTACGGGCAGGCGATGCTCGCCCGGCAGGCCACCCGCGAGGGGGCGGCCGCGCCGCTGCCCGGGTACCGGGCCTGGCTGGACCGGGTGGCCGAGCACGGGCCGCGCCAGGTGCTCTCCGCGCACGACGACGCGGTCTGGGAGCTCGCCTGACGGATCATCGAGGGCGCAAACGCGGGCCCGGGCGAGGACCCGGACGAAGGGTTCGAGCAAGGGCCCGGGCGAGGAGTCCGGCCCGGGGCCGGGCGAGCGCTCAGAAGGTGAACCGCAGCGAGCGGACCCGGTGGTCGAAGCTGGACGGGACGAGCTCCAGCGCGCCGACCGACCGCGCGTCGGGCAGCCGGGTGAACAGCTCGCGCAGCAGCGCCGCCATCTCCTGCCGGGCCAGGTGGGCGCCGAGGCAGTAGTGCGGTCCGCCGCCGCCGTAGCCGAGGTGGGGGTTGGGGCTGCGGGTGATGTCGAAGGCGTCCGGGTCGGGGAAGACCGTCTCGTCCCGGTTCGCCGAGCCGTAGTACAGCGCGACCTTCTCCCCCGCCCGCAGCAGCGGGCCGCCGGGGCCGCCCAGCTCGTGGTCCACCGCGACGGTCCGGCGGAACTGGATGATCGGCGCGGCGTGCCGGACGATCTCGTCCACCGCGCCGTCGAGCCGCCCGTCCAGGTCGGCGAGGAGCAAGGCCCGCTGCTCGGGGTGGACGGTCAGCAGGTGCAGGCCGTGGGCCAGTGCGTTGCGGGTGGTCTCCACCCCGGCCACCAACAGCAGGGTGAAGAAGGCGCCCAGCTCGCGGCCGGTGAGCCGGCGGCCGTCCACGTCGGCGGTGACCAGCGCGGAGATCAGGTCCTCGGCGGGCCGGCGGCGGCGCTCGCGGCCGATCCCGGCGACGATGCCCTGCATCCGGGCGAGCGCCGCCAGCCCGCGCCCGGGCACCCGGAACCGGCGGCGCAGCGGACGGGCCACGCCGATGTCCTCGGAGGTGCGGTTGACCAGGTCGAGGATGGCGCGGCGCGATTCCGCGGGGATGCCCATCATGGTGCAGATCACCTGGAAGGGGAGCTCGGCGGCGACCGCACTGACGAAGTCCTCGGGCCGACCACGCTCGACCGCGTCCACCAGGGCGGTGGTGATCCGGTGGACGTCCTCCTCGACCCGGCCGAGCAGCCGCGGGGTGAAGGCCCGCGAGACGATCCGGCGCAGCTGGGCGTGGCGGGGGTCGTCGAGGTTGACCATCGAGTCGCCAAACAGCACCCGGACCCAGCGGGCCGGCTCGGGGGTGGTCACGCCCGGGCCGGAGAGGAAGACGGTGGGGGTACGGCTGGCCTCGACCACGTCGGCGTGCCGGACCAGGGCGTGGAAGCCGCGACCGGTGGCACGGTCTCCGAAGTACACCGGGGCGGGGCGGCGGCGCAGCTCGGCGAAGGCGGCGGCTCGGGCGGGGGCGGGCAGCTGCCAGAAGTGGGGGTCGGCAAGGTCGGGGGTGGCTGACGCCGGGGCGGCCGGGGTGGCCGCGGAGATCTGCGTCAGGGCGTCCATGGGCCTGCCTCCTGCTTCCGGTTTGCTCCCTTCCGGCACGTACGATCCGTGTCGGCGTGCGCACATTTAGTGAGCAGGGGGTGCGTGATGTCAAGTCGCATCGACGGCTGCATAAATGGGTGCTATGAGCGGCTGATCCGTTCACCTGTCGGTCGGCCGGCCCGCCGGTCGGCCGGCCCGCCGGTCGACCGGGCCGGCGGTCGACCGGGCCGGCGGGATGCCGGGAGGTCGGGAGGTCGGGGCCGGGAAGCCGGGAAGCCGGGAGGTCGGGAAGCCGGGCATGGTCTCACGGGACGGAACCGGCCAATACCGGAGGGTGCGGTACGGGCCGGGCAAGGCGGGTGCGACGATGAGTGCCATCGTGATGACCGACCGGATCCGCCTGCTGCGCGCCGCGGTCTTCGCCGCGCTGTGCGTGGCGATGGCCGCTACGGCGCACGTCGCCATGGCAGGGGACGGGGTCTCGGCGCCGGTGTTGTTCGGCGCGTTCGGGGCGGTCCTCGGGCTGACCTGGCTGCTGGCCTGGAAGCCGCGCGGGCTCGGTGTGATCAGCGCGTGGATGGTCGCGGCGCAGAGCGCGCTGCACCTGCTGTTCGAGCAGGCCGGGTCGTTCGGTCGCGGGGGCGGCGGTCTCGGCCGGCTCGCCACCACGGACTGGGCCGCCCTGCTGCTCTGCAACCCGGACCGGGCGCCGGGCGGACTCTCCCCCGTCGAGCTGGCACGGGTGGCCGGCATCGACCCGGACGTCCCGCCGACGACCGGCAGCCTGCGCCCCCTGGCGGGGATGCACCACGGGGCGGCGGCCGGGTCGGTCGACGGGATGCCCATGGACGCGGACCTGCCCGGAATGACGGGGATGCCTGGGATGCCGGGCATGTCCCCCGGGACGTCCCACGCGATGCCGTCGGGGATGTCGCGTGACCTGTCCGGTGGGATGACGCACGGGATGCCCCCCGGCATGTCGCACGGCATGTCGCCGGGGATGGCGGTCGCCCACGTGCTGGCGGCGCTGGCCTGTGCGCTGCTGCTCTGGCGCGGTGACGTCGCGCTGGTGCGGCTGTTCGAGCTGCTCGGCGCGCTCGGGAGCGTAGTCGCGGGGGCGCTGTTGCTCCCGCTGCTGGCACTGGTCGCCCGCCCCTTCGGGTACCGGCCACCGGCACCGCCCCGACCCGCCGACCGACCTGCTCGGCTGCCCCGGCCGGCGCTGCTCACGCACGCCGTCGTCCGGCGCGGCCCGCCGGCGTTCGCCCTCGCCTGCTGACGCGCCCGCCGCGCCCCTCCCCCCGGCCGACCTCGGCCGCTGCCGGGACCTCCGTGACGGGCAGGTCGCCCTGTCGTGCCGTCGTCCGTCGCGCCCCGCTGCCGCAGGACCTTTGGGTCGCTGTGCCGGAGTGCGGCCACGCACCGTGCCGAGCAGGGTTCGGGCCCGCGTTCGCCGACGCCTCCTGCGGGAGGTGTGGTGTGCCGCGCGATCGCCCCACGGACGTCTGCGGTGCCGCTGCGCGCGGCGCCGTTCCCAGCCTTCCCCTCGGGACCTTCCCATGCCTCACTACGACGGCGCACCGGCTCCGGCCCGCGCCACCGTCCTACCGCTCCGCGCCCTGCGGGCCCCCTGGAGCGCGACCGACCGGACCTTCCGCCTCCAGCCGGGCCAGCAGCCGGGCCGACCACTCCGGCGACGGCCCGTCGGTGGCGGCCGCCCACACCTGGCCGCGCAGCCGCTCGGCCCGGTCGTGCCACTCCCGACAGCCGGTGCAGCGCGCGAGGTGCTTGTCCAGCCGGGCGTCCGACAGGCCGCTCGATTCACCGTCGAGCCGGGCGGACAGAGCGGTACGGAACTGCGCGCATCTCATGTGACCATCGTCCCGCACGGCCGGTGCGCCGGGACGGCGGGCCGGGCGGGAGGCCTCCGTGGATGACGACCAGCTCACCGCGCTCGCGCTGACCGCCCGCTCGGGCCGGGCGGCGGACGTCGAGGCCTTCGTCCGCGCGACCCAGCGGGACGTGTGGCGCTTCGTCGCCCACCTAACGGACGTCCAGTCCGCCGACGACCTCGCCCAGGAAACCTTCCTGCGCGCATTGCGGGGCCTGCCAGCCTTCGCCGGACGCTCCTCGGCCCGCACCTGGCTGCTGTCCATCGCCCGGCGCACCGTGATCGACCGGTACCGGATGGCCGCCGCCCGGCCGCGCTGCGCGGCGCTGCCGGACTGGCAGGAGGCGGCGGAGCGGCAGGGCGCCACCCCGATGGCCGGGTTCGAGGACGGGATCGCCCTCGGCGACCTGCTCGACCGAGTGCCCGCGCAGCGGCGGGAGGCCTTCGTGCTGACCCAGGTGGTCGGCCTGAGCTACGCCGAGGCGGCGGAGGTCGCGGGCTGCCCCGTCGGCACCGTCCGCTCCCGGGTCGCCCGGGCGCGCGAGGAGCTGATGGCGCGACTGCGGGCGGCCGAGACCGGAGAGCTCGCGGCGGCCTGCTGAGCAGGGGGCAGCCGACAGCGCACTGGGGACAGATAACAGATTGCAGATGACAGATAACAGCCAACAGATTTCGAAATCTGTCGGCTGTTATCTGTTCGCCGAAAGGCGCCTCTCGCAAAAATTCCCCCAAGTGTTCGGAACTGGAGCCGCCGCGCCCCCGACTGCTGTACCGGACCCCGCCGCCGAGGCGGTGCCCGGTACAGCAACGGGGGAACGGAGGACTTCATGTCGGCGCACCAGCCCTCGACCAAGCCATCACCGACGGCCCGTCAGGTAGAACCGGTCGATCGGTGGAGCCTGGTCGTGGCCGCCGGGCTGCTCTCGTTCGTCGCGATGCTCGACATGAACGTGGTCAACCTGGCGCTCACCGACATATCCGCCGGCCTGCACGTCACCGCCGGGGTCGCCCAGTGGGCCGTCCTCGGCTACCAACTCCCCCTCGTCGCCCTGCTGTTGCCCGCCGGGCGGTGGCTGGACCAGGTCGGCACCCGGTCCGCGCTGCTGCTCGCCGTCGGCTGCTTCGCCGGCAGCAGCGTGCTGGCCGCCCTTGCCCCGTGGGCGGGTTGGCTGATCGCGGCACGACTGCTGCAAGGCGCCTTCGGTGCCGTGCTGTTCGTCCTGATGCCGGTGCTGGCCGCGACCTCCGTCCGGCCCGAGCTGCGCGGCCGGGCGATGAGCGTGCCGGCGACGCTCGGCCCACTGGGGGCGGTCACCGGCCCGGTGGTCGGCGGTCTGCTGCTGGACCACCTCGGCTGGCGGGCGATCTTCCTGGTCAAACTGCCGGTCTGTCTGGCCGCCGTGCTGATCGTGCGGCGGAACGCCCCACGGCGCGGCGGGCTGCGGCCACCCGAGCGGGGCTCGCTCGGGGACTCCGCCCTGATCGGCGCCGCGGTGGCCGCCGTCCTGCTCGGGCTCACCCTGGCGCCGCAGGCCCCGCAGTGGCTGCTGCTCGCACTGCCCGCCGTACCGCTGGTGCTGCTGTGGCTGCGCCGCCCCGGCGGCCGGCCGGTCGCCGAGGTGCTGCGGGCCGCCGGGACCGCCGGGGTTAACGCCTCGGTGCTGGCGCTCGCCGCCGGCTTCGCGGCCTGCCAGTACCTGCTGGTCCAGCACCTGCGCGGCCCGCAGGGCGAGAGCGCGACCGCCACCGCGCTGACCATGCTGGCCTTCCCGCTCGGGATGGTGCTGGCCGGACGGCTCGGCGGGCGGCTGGCCGACCGCTGGGGCGCCCGACCGACGGCCCTCACCGGTGCCGCCGCCACCACCCTCGGCCTGGCGCTGCTCGTCCCGGTGGGCGCCGACTGGTCCTCCCTCGACATCTCCGCGCGACTCGCCCTCGCCGGTGCCGGGATGGGCCTCAACGGCGGCCCCACCCAGGCCCTGGTGATGTCCGCCTCCCCGTCCGGGAAGCTGGCCACCGCCGGTTCCGCCGTCCAACTCGCCCGCAGTCTGGGCTTCGCGCTCGGCCCGGCCCTGGCCACCGCCGCCGCCCTGGCGGGCGACCGCGCCACCACGGGCACCCACGCGGGCATCGCCCTGGCCACCGTGATCGCCGCCACCGCCGTGGTCCTGCTCGCCCTGCACCGCCCCCGCGCGCAGGCATAGCGCGAGGCACCCGTAACGGCCTCGCACCCGTAACCGCCTCACCGGAGGAAGCACACCCATGACCGACACCGCCCACGACCCCGGCACGGCCGGAGCCGAGGCCGAGACCGCACCCGACGCCCCGCGCTGCCCGTACGGCTACGACCGACTCCCCAGCCCCGTCCCGCTGTACGGCGCGGCATACAAGACCGACCCGTACCCGCTCTACCGCCGGATGCGCGAGGCCGGGCCGGTGCACCGGGTGGAGTTCCCGAGCGGCATCCACGCCTGGCTGGTCACCGGCTACCAGGCCGCCCACGCGGCCCTCAACGACCCCCGGCTCGGCAAGAACCACACTCTGGGAAACGGGAATTGGCGCCGACTGGCGTCGATCATGCCGGAGCCGCAGCACTCACAGCTCCAGGTCCACCTGCTGCACCAGGACCCGCCCAAGCACACCTCGATGCGCCGCCTGGTGCTGGACGCCTTCGCCCCGCGCCGGGTGGAGGCACTGCGCCCCCGGCTGCAGGAGCTCGCCGACGACCTGGTGGACGACCTGCCCACCACCGGCGGCGCCGACCTGGTGGCGGGCTTCGCGGCCCACTACCCCTTCCAGGTGCTCGCCGAAGTCATCGGCCTGCCCGCCGAGTTGGCGGGCCGCTTCGACCGCGACTGGGGCAAGGTGGTGCAGCCGGTCGGCCCACAGGACCCGGGCCGCCCGGCCTACGAGGCCCGGCTGCGCGGCCTGCAGACGTACATCGCCGACGTCGTCGCCCACAAGCGCGCCGACTACCGGGCCCCGGGTTGGACGGAGGGCGAGGACCTGCTCGGCCGGCTCGTCGCGGCCCACGACGAGGGCGAGTTGAGCCGCGAGGAGCTCGACTCGATGGTGTTCCAGCTGCTGGTCGCCGGGCAGGAGCCGGTCACCAACCAGATCACCACCATGCTGATCACCCTGCTGCGCCACCCCGAGCAGCTCGCCGCGCTGCGCGAGAACCTCGGCGAGCCCGGCCGGCTGGCCCGCGCGGTGGAGGAACTGCTGCGCCACGACGCCGCGTTCGAGCTCACCACGTGGCGCTTCTTCGCCGAGGACAGCGAGCTGTTCGGCACCGCCGTCCCGGCCGGCGACTCGGTGATCGTCTCGCTCTGCGCCGCCAACCGCGACGACGACCAGTTCCCCGAGGCCGACCGCCTCGACCTCGACCGCACGCCCAACGCCCACCTGGCCTTCGGCCACGGCATCCACTACTGCCCGGGCGCCGCCCTGGCCAGGGCCGAACTCCAGATCGCCGTCGGCACCCTGCTCTCCCGACTGCCCGGGCTGCGCCCCGCCGAGACGGCCGGGGAGGGTCTGGACGAACTCGCCTGGATCCCCGCCGTCCTGGCCCGCGGTGTCAACCGGCTGCCGGTCGCCTACGACCGGCGCAGCTGAGCACCGGCGCACCTGAACGCCAGCCCACCAGCCCACCGGCGCATCTGAGCACCGACGCGTCTGAACACCAGCGCCGGCACCACCCGCGCGGCTCCGCCTGCCCGCAGCCCGTCCGCCCGCCCATCCGTGGAGGAGACCCATCATGCCGCCCGTCGGCACCGCCCCCGTCGCCACCAGCACCCCCGAGCAGCGGTCGACGGCGCAGCTCGCCGCCCGCGTCCTCGGCCTACTGCTGCCGCACCGCCGCGCCTCCGACCCGGAGTTCGACGCTCGGCCCGAGCACTTCCCGTTCCAGCTCGCACAGTTGGCGGACTTCATCGCCGCCGGTGACCCGATCGTGTTCACCCTGCCGGGCTTCCCGTGCAAGTCACCGAACCCGGCGAAGGTGCTCGGCCACCTGCCCGACGAGGGCGAGCGGCTGTCCCTGACCTTCCTCGACGAGCTGTGCGCCCGGATCGGCCGGATATACCCGCCCGGCGCGCGGATCCTGATCTGCTCGGACGGACACATCTTCGGCGACCTGATCAACGTCCCGGACGAGCACATCGACGAGTACTCGGACGAGCTGACCGCGATGATCGAGCGCGAGGGCCTGCGCCACCTCGCCACCTTCGATCTGCGGGCGGTGCTCGGCGACCTGCCGTACGACGAGAAGCGCGCCCGGGTGCACGAGTGGTACGCACCGAGCGTCGAGGAGTTGCGTGAGCAGGTGGTGACCGAGCAGGAGACGCTGCGGCTCTACCGCGGCATCACCCGCTTCCTCACCGAGGACACCGTGGGCTTCCCCGGCACCAAGTCGGCCTTGCAGCGGGAGTGCCGCCGCCGGGCGTACGGGGTGATCCAGCGCAGCCGTGCCTGGGGCGAGTTGATCGCCGAACAGCACCCGCGGTCGGTTCGGCTATCGATCCACCCGCAGCCCGCCGGGGTGCTGAAGTTCGGCATCCGACTGCTGGAGGCGGCCGACGCCTGGATGACGCCCTGGCACTCGGCGGTGCTCCACCGGCCGGACGGCAGCTGGGAGTTGCGGCGCAACGAGGAGGCCGCGCGGCTCGGCCGACTGGTGATGCACCACGGTCGGCCGAGCCACTACGAGAGCCGCTGAGCCCGGGCCACTGAGCCGGGCCACTGAGCCGGGCCACTGAGCCCGGACTACTGATCCCGGACTACCGGAGCACTGCGGCGCCGGCCGGGGCGCGGTGGTCGAAGGCGATCAACGGGTCGCCGGTGAGCGGGTGTTCGACCACCGCGGCCCGCACGCCGAAGACCTCCGCTAGCAGTTCGGCGGTCAGCACCTCGCGCGGCGCCCCGGAGGCCACCAGGGCGCCGCGGTGCAGCACGTGCAGCCGGTCGCAGACCGAGGCGGCGGCGTTGAGGTCGTGCAGCGCGACCAGGGTGGTGCGGCGCTGTTTCCGGAGCAGGGCGAGGAGTTCGACCTGGTGCCGGACGTCCAGGTGGTTGGTCGGCTCATCCAGGACCAGGACGTCCGGCTGCTGGGCGAGCGCGCGGGCGAGCAGCACCCGCTGCCGTTCGCCGCCGGACAGCTGGGCGAACCGGCGGTCGGCGGCCTCGGCCATGCCGACCCGGACCAGCGCCTCAGCGGTGATCCGGTGGTCCTCGGCGTCGTCGGCGGCGAAGGCCCGCTTGTACGGGGTGCGGCCCATCGCGACCACCTCGCGCACGCTCAACTCGAAGTCCCCGCCGCGCTCCTGGGGCAGCGCCCCGATGTGCCGGGCGGACTGCGCGGGCCGCAGCTCGGCCAGGTCCCGCCCGGCCAGCAGCACCCGCCCGGCGCTCGGCCGCAGGTGCCGGTAGACGGTGCGCAGCAGGCTGGACTTGCCGCTGCCGTTGGGCCCGACCAGCCCGGCGATCTCCCCCTCCTCGGCGACCAGGTGGACCCCGGCGACCACCGCCCGGCCGGCCAGGGTGACGCTCAAGTCCTCGACGGCGATCCTCAATTGCGCTCCAGTCGTCGGTCCAGCAGGTAGAGCAGGGTGGGGGCGCCGAGGACGGCGGTGACCACACCGATCGGCAGCTCCTGGCCGTCCAGGGCGGTGCGGGCCACGGTGTCGACCACGACGAGGAGCACCGCGCCGGTGAGGGCGGACAGCGGAAGCAGGCGCCGGTGGTCACCGCCGACCAGCAGCCGGCAGACGTGCGGCACCATCAGTCCGACGAAGCCGACCGCGCCGGAGACGGCAACCAGCACCCCGGTGAGCACGCTGGTGACGACGAACACCTCGCGGCGCAGCCGGGCGACGTCCACGCCGAGTCCGGCGGCGGTTTCGTCGCCCATCAGCATCGCGTTGAGCCCTCGGGCGCGGGCCTGGAGCAGGGCCAGTCCGAGCGCCACCGCGAGGACGGGGACGGCGAGTTGGGCCCAGACGGCGCCGCCGAGGCTGCCCATGAGCCAGAACAGCACGCCCCGGGTCTGCTGCTCGTCGCGGGTCTGCAGGACGAGGTAGCTGGTGATGCCGCCGAGGAACTGGGCGATGCCGATGCCGGCCAGCACCAGCCGCAGCGGGGAGAAGCCGCCGCCGCGCCGGGCCATCAGCCAGACCAGCGAGAACGCGGCGAGCGCGCCGGCGAACGCCGCCAGGGAGACGGTGAGGCCGAGCGCGCTGCCGAAGGAGAGTTCGAGACCGAAGGCGGCACCGAGGACGATGGTGGCGACCGCCCCGAGGGAGGCGCCGGAAGAGATGCCGAGCAGATAGGGGTCGGCGAGCGGGTTGCGGACCAGGGCCTGCACGGCGGTGCCGACCAGGCCGAGTCCGGCGCCCACCACGGCGGCCAACAGGGCACGGGGGACGCGCAGTTGCCAGACGATGAGGTCTCGGGTGCCGGGTTCGGGGGCCCGCCCGGCGAGGTGGTGGGCGACCACCGACCAGACCTCGCCGGGCGGGATGTCCACCGAGCCGAGCGAGACGGCGGCGGTCAGCGCGAGCAGCAGGGCGACGGCGAGCGCGACGGCCAGCGGCCCGGCCCGCAGGGTGCGGGCCGGGCGGCGGGCGGCGGCTTCGGCGGCATCGACGGAATCGGTGGCATCGACGGCATCGGCGTGCGCGGCCGAAGTCACGGTCTACTGTCCGTTCTTGACGAGGTCGGGGTGGACGGTGGCGGCGATCTGCCGGACGGCGTCGGCGTTGCGCACACCGGCGATGGTGGTCACCTCGGAGCCGAGCCGCACGAAGTGCCCCTCCTGGACGGCCTTCAGGCCCTGGGTCGCCGGGAAGCTCCTCAGGAACGCCTCGGCGTCGTCGAAGGCCTTGCGGGTGGCCTCCTCGCTGCCCCGGTTGCGTACGGCGAGCTGGATCCAGTCCGGGTTCTTGGCGACGACGTCCTCCCAGGAGCCCGGCTTGAAGTCGGCGTCGCAGTCGGCGAACACGTTGCGAGCCCCGGCCTGGGTGATCACGGCGTTGGCGACCTGCCGGCCGCAGACCTCCACGGGCTGCTTGGTGCCGGCGTCGAAGTCGAACACGAAGTAGCCGGGCCGCTTGTCCTCCGGGACGCCGGCGAGCGCGGTGCGGACCTCACCGATCCGCTGCTCCATCCCGCCGACGAGTTCCTCGGCGCGGGCGGCGGTGCCGGTGACGGCTCCGAGGCGGCGGATGTCGTCCTCGATCGCGGCGAGGTCGGTGCGCGGTGCCTTGGCGGCCTTCGGGGTGCCGGCGCAGGCGGTCGACAGCAGGTAGACGTGCTGGATGCCGGCCGCCGCGAACTCCTCCTCGCTGGGCCCGGTGGCGCCGCCGCCCATCATCGGCATCGCGCCGAAGGTGTCGACGTAGAGGTCGGCGCCGGAGCCGAGCAGCTTCTCCTTGGGAATGGTCTTGTCGCCGAGTACCGGCACCTTGGCGCCCTGGTCGGCGAGCTCCGCCGGCAGGGTGCCCTTGCCGGGCGGGAATCCGGTGCCGATCACCCGGTCGCCCGCGCCGAGGCGCAGCAGCAGCTCCAGGCTCGCCGCGTTGCTGGTGACGATCTTCGTCGGGGCCTTGGCGACCACGGTCTCCTTGCCCGCGCAGTCGGCGACCTTGACGGGGTAGCCGCCTGCCGGGGCGGCCTGGGCCGTGACGGAGCCGCTCCGGCCACCCCCGCCCCCGCCGCCGCTTCCGCAGGCCGTGGCGAACAGGGCGACGGCGGCCGCGATACCGCAGACAACGCGAGGACGCATGACAACTCTCCTGGTCGGTGATCGTGCTGCGGGCCCGCGTTGCGGACCCGGACCAGGTAGTCGGGCCGTAACCACGGCGGGTTCCCGACGATTTCCGCACCGCCGACGGGTACCACCGACGAACGCCGCACGACCGCCCTGCCCGTAGGGTGGCCGGATGGCCGAACCCACCCTGCTGCGCGACGACCTCGACCTGCCCGTACGGCTCGGGCCGCACCCGCCGCGCCGGGTGGTCTCGCTGGTGCCCTCGCTGACCGAGGCGGTCGCCGCCACCGCGCCCGGCCGACTGGTCGGCGCCACCGACTGGTGCAGCCACCCCGCCGGCCTGGCCGTCACCCGGATCGGCGGCACCAAGAACCCGGACGTGCCGGGCATCCTCGCCCTCGAACCGGACCTCGTGCTGGCCAACGACGAGGAGAACCGGCGCCCCGACCTGGACGCTCTGCGGGCCGCCGGGGTGCCGGTCTGGGTCACCGACATCCGCACCCTGGACGACGCGTTCCGCTCGCTGGACCGCCTGCTCACCGCCGCCTGCCGACTGCCCCGCCCGGCCTGGCTGGACGAGGCGGAGGCAGCCTGGCGCGAGGTGCGGCCGACGGCGGACGGCCCCCGCGCGATCGTGCCGATCTGGCGCCGCCCGTGGATGGTGCTCGGCCGCGAGACCTTCGCCGGGGACCTGCTGCGCCGCCTGGGCCTGCGGCTCGTCTACGCCGACCACCCCGAGCGCTACCCCGCCGTGCCGCTTCCCGAACTCCTGGCGAGCGGAGCGGAGTTGGTGGTGCTACCGGACGAACCGTACCGCTTCACCGCCGAGGACGGCCCGGAGGCGTTCCCGAACATCCCGGCCGCGCTGGTCAGCGGACGGCACCTGACCTGGTACGGCCCCTCCCTGGTCGCCGCACCGACCGTGCTGCGGCAGGCGATCGACCACCCGTGCACACAGGGCTCGATGCCCACATCGTAGGATGACCGCCACTCGTCGGGATCACCGGCGCCAAGTGGGGGGAACCACGCATGAGGCTGAGCACCACCCGGCGGACACTGATCCTGGTGTCCGCCACCGCCGTCTCGACCGCCGTTCTGGCGGGCTGCGGCACCAAGCACGCCGACAACCATCAGAACGCGGCGGCGACCGGCACTGCCGCGGCGGCCACCGCCTCGCCGAGCGACACGCCGAGCCCGAGCCCGTCCGCGAGCGCCGCCCCGACGCCGACCGACTCGGCGTCAGCCGGCCCCAGCGCCTCGCGCAGTCCGAGCGCCGCCGCCAGTACCGGGGCGGGCAAGACGGCGAAGGCCGCACCGAGCACCCAGCCGGGCACCGCCAAGCCGGCCGCCGGCAACGCGGCCCCCGCGCCCGCCACCCAGCCGCCGGTCGAGAAGCCCGTCGTCGCCGCCCCGGTGCCGACCGCCAAACCCGGCGCCGTCGCGCTCCCGCCGCCGCCCGCACCGCCGGCCCCGCACGTGCCGCCGCTGCAGAGCGGCTGCCAGCCCAGCAAGCCCCAGCCGGACGAGCCCAAGGAGACCGTCGGCGCTGCGCTCACGGCAGCGGCCGGCCAGTCCCGGGTGCTCACCCTCAGCTCGGGCGGCACCGACAAGCTCCCACCGCTGCCGGTCAACCTGGTCAAGGCGATCGCCTGGCAGGAGAGCGGCTGGCAGTCCGGCATCCTCGCCTGCGACGGCGGGATCGGCACCATGCAGGTCATGCCGAACACCGTCAGCTGGATGAACGGCAAGTTCGGTACGACCTCCGACCCGAAGACCCTCGCCGGGAACGTGCAGCTCGGCACCCAGCTGCTCAACTGGCTGGTCGCCTACTACGGCGACTCCTCCTTCGGCGGCAAGTACGATCTGTCCCCCGACCCGGCCACCGGCAGGACACCGCTGCTCGACCTGGTCATCTCGGCGTACAACGCGGGCGCGGGCAACGTGCACTACAACGCCGTCACCGACCCGACCACGGGCGAGGTCGTCGGCAGCCTGGACATCCCGAACCCGAAGTACGTGTCCAACGTGAAGGCGCTGATGTCCAGCCAGCCGTGGAACAAGGCGGGCTGACGAGCCACGGCTCTCGGCTGACGGCCTGCATACAGCACAGGGCCCGGGACGCTCGTGCGTCCCGGGCCCTGCTGTGGGTGCTGACGCGTCAGCCGCGCGCGGCGGCGACGGCGGCGCCCAGCGCCTCCTTGATCCGGGGACCGAGGCGGGCGAAGCCCAGCTCCTTCATGGCGGCCCGGAGCAGCTCCTCGTCGGTCCGCCCGGTACCGTCGCCGTCGACCCAGCGGACGACGGCGAGCAGCTCGTCGGCCGAGTAGGCGGTCACGGGGCGGCCGGGGGTGAAGTCCGGCTTCTCGGGACGGCCGGTGGGGGCCTCGGCAGGCTCGGCAGCGGTCGGCTCGACGACGTGCTCGGGCTCGGGCTCGGGCTCGACGGCGGGGGTTTCCTCGACGGCCTCGGACTCGACGGCGGGCTCCTCGACGTCGACGGCGGGAACCTCGGCGACGGCCGCCGGGGATTCCTCGGCAGCCTCGGCCTCGGTCACCGGCTCGGCGACCTCGGCGACCTCGGCGACCTCGGCGACCTCGGCGACCTCGGCGACCTCGGCGACCTCGGCGACCTCGGCGACCGGAGCCTCCTCCACGCCGTCAGGCTCAGCGGCCGGCTCATCGACCTCGGCCTCAGCAGCCTCGGGCTCGGCGATCCCAGCCTCGACGGGCTCCTCAACCTCGGCAGTAGCCTCTTCGACCTCGGTGGCGGGAGCCTCATCGGCAACCTCAACCTCAGCCGCCGGCTCCTCGACCTCAACGGCAGGGGCCTCGTCGGCAACCTCAGCCTCAGCGACCGGCTCCTCGACAGCAGGTGCCTCGGGCTCAGCGACCTCGACAGCAACGGCCTCGGCCTCGATCTCAGCGACCTCGACAGCAACGGCCTCGACCTCGACCTCAGCGACCTCGACAGCAACGGCCTCGACCTCGACCTCGACCTCGACCACCGGCTCGGCGTCGGCAGACTCCTCCGCCACCTCTTCGACGGCCTCGACCTCGGCGACAGGCTCCTCCGCCTGCTCCGCCCCCGTCTCGTCCGCAGCTGCGGCCTCGGCCAGCGCGGCGGTCGCGGCGGCCACCAGGTCGTCGGCGGCCGGGGAGGGCGCCGGGAGGGACACCACGGCGGCCGGGGTCTCCTCCTCCGCCACCTCTTCCACCGCAGCCGACTCGACCGCGACGGAGTCCGGGTGCGAGCCCGACGGCGTCTCGACCGCCTCGGTGTCGACCTCGTCCTTGACCTCGGTCTCAGCCTCTGCCTCGGCCTCAGCCACGGAAGCCTCGGCCTCGACCGGAGCCGTCACCGGGACCGGCGTCTCCTCCGCGAGGCCGTCCCGCTGGCCGCCGGCCAGGGCCTGACGCGCAGCAGCCTCGGCATCGGCGTCCGACGCCTCGACCTCCGGCACCTCGGCCGGCGACTCCCCGACACCCGTCTCGTCCGACTCCGCCAGCCCGTCCCGCTGCCCGCCCGCGAGCGCCTGGCGCGCCGCGTACGCGGCCTCGGCGGCGCGGCGGTCGGCCTTGGCTGCGGTGAGCTCGGCGAGCAGGTCGCCGAGGCCGGCCTCCTCCAGGGTGGCGCGCAGGCTGCGGATGGCGGGCAGGCGGTAGAGGGTGCCCTCGTCGGCGGCGAGGCGCTCGACCAGGTCGATCAGGTCCGCGAAGGCGATCCCGTCCAGGTCGTGCTCGGGCAACAGGCGGGCGAGGCCGCGTAGGCCGGTGTTGATGGCCTCGAAGGCCTGGGCGGTGCGGTCGACCAGGGCGCCGTCGGCGGGCACGGTCGGGAGGGTGCCGGCCGGGGCGAGGGCGGCCCAGGCGCGGCGCTCGATCTCGGCGGAGGTGAGGGCCTCGTGCAGGTCCTCGCGGCGGACCCGTCGGTCGGTGGCCAGGGCGGCGGCCTGCTTGCGCAGCAAGCGGCCGCGCAGCCAGGAGAGCTTGACGCCGTTCTCTCGGCGCCAGCTGCTGTCGGCGGTGGCGGCCACGAGGGCGGTGAGGTCGGCGTCGTAGGCGGCGGTGGTGAGGGTGGCGGAGGTTCGGTGCACCCGCTGGAGCATCTCGACCAGCAGCGCGGTCTTGGCCACCGTGGCGGGTTCGTCGAGCTTGGCCTCGGCGGCCAGCGCGGTGACGGCTTCCCAGGTCTGCTGGAGGTCGCGACCGCGCAGTTCGGCGAGGGCGGTGGAGGCGGCGCGCGCGTCCTCCGGGGTGGCGACGGTGTCGACGGCCGCGTACCAGGCGTGGGTGTCGGCGCGGACGGTGAAGGCGCCGAGTTCGGCGTAGCGGCCGAGGTCCTCGCGGAGGTCGGGCTCCGCGGCGGCGTCCTGGGGGTCCTTGACGTCTGCGGCGCCGGCGACGTCCGCCGGGTCGGCTGCGTCGGCGTTGCGCGAGTGAAGCACTGTCATGTGTGGTCCGGTTCTGGGCGTCGACGGCGGGGCTTGCGGCGAGGGGGCGACGGACCGGGTGCGCGAAGTGCCCCTGGGGCGGGGCCGGGGGCGCGCGGTCGGGCCGCCGGTTGTGGAGGCCCAGAATACGGGTGCCCGTTCGAGCCTTGCACGCACCCACCGCCGGACGGGCCGGTGTCGTGTGCCATACCGCCCGCCTGGACGCTACTCGGGAGGGCCACCCGGGTGGCCTTCCCCTGGTCCGGACGGGTGGCCGGGGTGCTCCGTCCGGGGTGGGCGGGGCCGCCGCAGCCCGTCCAGCGGGACCTTGCGGGCGCTGCGGGCCGGTCGGCCGAGCGGCGGGCGGTAGCCGGCCCGACCGAGGGTGTGCTCGTCGACCGGCGCGAGGTACTCGTGCAGCGCGGTGCGGTGCCACCACGCGCCGGTTTCCCGCAGTTCGCGCCATCCGGTGAACCGGTAGAGATAGAGGGTCGCCCGGACGTGGGTCGGCGGGTCGTCGGGGAAGGGGTTGTGGCGCAGCAGCCGGAGGGTCGCCCGGTCGCCGGCCAGCAGGCGGGCGACGAAGGACAGGAACCAGGGGCGGGCGTACGCGGGCGAGATGCCGGCGAACCACATCAGCCAGTCGAGCCGCAGGTGGTAGGGGGCGTACTGGCGCGGGAGGCGGCGCACGTCGCCGGGTTTGCCCTTGAAGCCGTACTCGCGCCAGACGGTGTGCGGGGTGAGGACGGCCTCGTCGGTGCCCTCGACCACGACCTCCTGGCGCAGCCGGTTGACGCTGCCGAAGGCGCCGTAGGTGTTGACGAGGTGGAGCCGGTTGAAGGAGCGGTTCATTACCTGGCGGCGCGAGACCATGTTGGTGACCGGCCAGTAGCTGAGGACGAGGACGGCGACGGTCAGCGCGATCACCAGCGCCTCGTACCAGAGGGGGGCGCCGGGGTACCGGCGGGCGTGCACGGACAGGCCGAGGCGGGCCGGTTCGACGGCGGCGAGGGCGAGGGTGATGGTCAGCCAGTTGAGCCAGGCGAAGTTGCCGGAGGCGACCAGCCACAGCTGGGTGGCGAGCACGGCGCAGGCCGCGTAGCTCGCGATCGGCTGTGGGAGCAGCAGGCCGACCGGGACGACGAGTTGGACGAAGTGGTTGGCGGCGGCCTCGACGCGGTGCAGCGGGTCGGGCAGGTGGTGGAAGAACCAGCTGAGCGGTCCGGGCATCGGCTGGGTCTCGTGGTGGTAGCGCAGGCAGGTCAGGTCGCGCCAGCAGCTGTCGCCGCGCAGTTTGATCAGTCCGGCGCCGAACTCGACCCGGAAGGCCAGCCAGCGCATCAGCCACAGGACGAGGGTGGGCGGGGCGGTGTCGGCGTTGCCGAGGAAGGCGGCCAGGAAGCCCGCTTCGAGCAGCAGGGACTCCCAGCCGAAGGAGTACCACGTCTGCCCGACGTTGACGATGGAGAGGTAGAGGACCCAGAGCACCGCCCAGAGCAGGACGGAGGCCCAGAGCGGGACGGCGTCGCCGAGTCCGGCGGCGACGGCGGCGGCCAGGGCCGCGCCGCTCCAGGCGACGGCGGCGAAGAAGCGGTCGCTGTAGTGGAGGTGGAAGAGGCTCGGGGCCTGGCGGAACGGGACGCGGGCGGTGAAGCGGGGCACCGGCAGCATGCCGTCGGCGCCGATCAGGGCGCGGAACTGCGCGGCGGCGGCGAGGAATCCGACCAGGTAGAGGCCGGCGAGCAGGCGTTGGACGAGCAGCCGGCTCAGCCAGTGGTCGGGGGCGGCGAACCAGTCCATGCGGCCCATGCCTACCATCGGCGACCCCCGCCCGGGCTCGGCCGGGGCGCGAGCGGCGGACGGTTCACCCGCTCGGCCCGGGGCGAAGGGCGGTGAGACGAAGGCTGGCGGGGCGAAGGGCGGTGAGGCGAGTGGGCGGTGAGGCACCGGCTGGTGGGACAAGGGGCCGTGCACCACTGTGCCGCGCGCGCAGCGCCCGGACGGCACCGTGGCGGGGAGCCTCTCCTCGGGGGTGAGAGGCGCCCCGCCACGGTGGTGGACGGTGCGGAGGGCGGAGCCGGCGTCCGCGGCCGAGGTGCCGCGCGCGGGCGGCGGGTCGGCGGCTCAGCTCGGCAGGACGAGTCCGGACCCGCCGGCGATGCCCGGGCGGCCGGTCGCGGTGGCGGTGCCGTTCTGCTGGAGCCGGTCGACCAGCAGCGCGGCCAGCGTGCCGAGCTCCTCCTCGGTGCGGGACTGCGCGGTGACGTCCATGCCGACGGTGAGGACACCGTTGACCTGGCCGGTGCGCGCGCTGCGCATCGGGGTGCAGGTGAAGCTGAAGATCTGCTGGATGCGCTGCGCCTCGGGGCGGCCGGACTGGATCCGGACGTCGTTGAGGACGGTGGCGCGGCCGGTGTGGTACGCCTCCGCGACGGCCTGCTGGAGCCCGGCCGCGCCGAGCTGCGGGTAGGCCGCGCCGATCGACCCGTACGCCACCGGGGCGCCGAAGGTGTCGGCGTGCTGGGCGTTGGCGTAGCGGATCTCCTGGCCGGGGCCGTCGGTCAGCATGATCGGGAACGGGGATCCGTCGAAGGCGGCGAACATCTCCTGCTGCTGGGCGAGCAGGTTGTCGCGCAGCCGGATCTCGGAGAGCAGCGCCTCGGCGAGGTGCTGGATGTCGCGCAGCCGCTCGCGCCCCCACTGCCGGGGTTCCCGGTCGAGGACGCAGACGGTGCCGATGACGGTGTTGGTGTCGTCGACGAGCGGGGCGCCGAGGTAGGCCCGGACACCGAGTTCGTCCACGACCGGGTTTCCGGCGAACCGGGGGTAGGCGAGGATGTCGTCCAGCGCGAGGGGCGAGCGCTGGGCGACCACGTGCGGGCAGAAGCCGTGGCTCAGCGGCATCTGGCGGGTGGGGAGGTCGAAGGCGATGCCGCGATCCGCCCAGGAGGCGCCTTCTTCGTGCGCCGCCTCGGACGAAGTTGGCGGAATGTAGAGCCCTCGGAACATCTGGCGCTCGTCGTTGATGAAGTTGACCATCGCGATGGGAGCGCGGGTGATGCTGGCTGCAAGGTGGGCGAAGCGGTCGAAGGCCTCGTCCGCGGAGGGTTCGTTGAGACCCAGGCTGCGCAGCCTGCGGGTCCGCTCGGACTCCCCGGCAGCACCCGGGAACTGGCCTTGAGTGCTCATCACATCAGTCATGGCGCACATGTAATCAGACATTGGGGTGTCGCGGGGCTATCGGGATCGCCCGTCACGCCTGCTGATGAACAGTCATAGCCGCATGTGAGGGGCCCGCGGCGGGCCGACGGAGCGGGGGAAGGCCATTTCCCACCCGGCGCCGCGCCAAACCCATCGACGAAAAGATGATCCGATTCTCGCCAATCCAAGATCCACTAGCTGTGGAGTCGGGAGGCACATATGACAATGAGCCCTGCCGAAGACACGGACGGTAGTTCCCGTGATCCCGCCGGGGGAATGGTCGCAGCGGAATCGACGGCGCGAACGGAGGCACGACACCCACCGCAACGAGAGGACCAGAGCATGGCGATGGACTACTTCACCGATGAGCGGCACGAGAGCCTTCGGGCGGAGGTCCGCGAGTTCGCGGAGAAGGAGGTGCGTCCCGAGGTGGCCAGGATGGAGGCCGACCGGGACGTCGAGTTCGAGCTCTCCCACGAGATCGCCCGTCGCGGCTGGATCGGTGTCACCATCCCGCGCGAGTTCGGCGGCCTGGGGCTGGGGCACCTCGCCAAGACCATCATCGTGGAGGAGCTGGCCCGGGTCAGCGGCGCGATGGGTGCGATGGCGCAGGCCTCCCAGCTCGGCGTCGCCAAGGTCATCCACTTCGGCTCGAACGCCCAACGGCGATTCTGGCTGCCGAAGTTCGCCTCCGGGGAGCGCCTGCCGACCATCGCGGTGACCGAGCCGGAGTCCGGCGGCCACGTGCTCGGGATGTCCGGCACCGCCCGCCGCGAGGGCAACGAGTACGTGCTCAACGGCCGGAAGGTGTTCGTCGGCAACTCGCACATCGGCGACGTCCACGGCGTGGTCTTCCGTACGGGCAAGGGCAGCAGGGGCCTGTCCGCCTTCCTGGTCGAGAGCGACCGGCCCGGCTTCCGCACCGGGGCGATCGGCACCCAGGGCGGTCTGCACGGCTTCAGCTTCGGCGAGCTGGTCTTCGAGGACTGCCGCATCCCGGCGGCCAACCGGCTGGGCGAGGAGGGGCTCGGCCTCGACGTCGCCTACTCCTCCTCCACCCTCTACGGCCGGCTGAACCTGGGCGCCGTCGCACTGGGCATCCACGTCGCCGTCGTCGAGGACACCGTGCGCTACGCCGAGGAGCGGGTGCTGTACGGCAAGCCGCTCAACCAGCTGAACAGCGTCGCGCTGAAGCTGGGCGAGATGCAGTCCCGGCTGATGACGGCCAAGCTGGCCGCCTACCACGCCTCGCACCTGCTGGACCGCGGCCAGGCCTGCGACGCCGAGCTGATGAACGCCAAGCTCGTCAACACCGAGTACGTGATGGACTCGGCGCGCCAGGCGATGGAGGTCTTCGCCGCCCGCGGCACCCAGGAGGAGCACAACATCATCCGCTACCTGCGGGACGCCACCCACATCTACGCCCCGGCCGGCACCTCGGACGTACAGAAGCTGCGGCTGGGCCAGGTGGCTTCGGGTACGTACGGCAAGCAGTGGTCGGCCGAGCTGGCCGACGTGGCGAGCTGGGCGTGGACCGAGCTCAACCAGCTGGAGGCCGAGGCGAAGGCGCAGCGCTCGCGGGTCGCCAGGGTGGTGCCGATCTCCATGGCGAGCTGATCCGCGGCGGTCGAGCGGGTGGACCGTGAACTGCGGACGACCCGGGGCCGGGACGTGTGCCAGCCCCGGGCGGCGGACCGGAAACCGCCGCCCGGATGGTGGAGAACCTTCAGCATGACGACTGTTTGACCTGTTCCTGACGGCTCTCCGAGAGACACACCCGGCCCTCCCGGAGAGCCGTTCCCGCTTCGCCGCCACCAAGCTGATCTGCGACGTTCCGCCAGCGAACGCCCTGAGCGGGAGCGGGCCCCACTGCCATCGGCCGTTCACATATCGTCAGTTGATGTTGCGATAAGGGCACCTGGGGCTGATAGGTTTCCTGCCGTCGGCGGCCGTGGCTGCACCCGCCCGGACGGTGACACCGCGTCACTCCGTCCAAAAACCCCGGCCTCGGCGCCCTGAAGCCCGCCCGGGCCGCACGGGCCGACTCCGCCTTCGGACCCGCGACCCGGCCTGCAACTCGGCCCTGCAACAAGGAATCAGATGCCAGGCATATCGGCCCCCCGCACGGGCCACCGCGCCGGCCGGTCCGGCTCCCTCCGCAGCTCGCTCCTCGCCCTCGTGCTGGTCCCCAGCCTGGGCCTCGCCGCCGCCTGGGGCTACGCCGCCTACCTGCTACGCGACGCCGACCACCGCACCACGCTGCTGGCCGGCACCGCCGTCGTCGCCGTGGTCCTGCTGATCAGCCTCATCCGCGGCATCCGGGCCGCCCAGGCGCTGTCCGTCCGACTGGCCGGACTGCGGGCCGACACCCTCGCGATCGCCCAGCAGGAGATCCCCGACGTGGTCGGGCGGCTGCGCGCCGGGGAGACCGTCCCCACCCCGCCCACCTGGGCGCCCTCCCGGCGGACCGGCGACGAGGTCCAGCAGACCTCGGACGGCCTGGCCGCCGTCCGGCAGGCCGCCGTCGCGGCCATCGTCCACCAGGCCCAGGGCCGCGAGGGGACGAAGAAGGTCTTCCTCAACATCGCCCGCCGCACCCAGATCCTGATCCACCGGCAGATCAGCATGCTCGACGCCCTGGAGCGCGAGCACGAGGAACCCGAGCTGCTGCGCGAACTGTTCGCCGTCGACCACCTGGCCACCCGGATGCGGCGCAACGCCGAGAACCTGGTCATCCTCGGCGGCGCGCTGCCCGCCCGGCGCTGGCGCAACGCCGTGCCCATGGTCAACGTGCTGCGCAGCGCCGTCTCCGAGACCGAGAACTACGCCCGCGTGGTCGTCCAGGGCGTGCCCCGGGCCTCGCTCAGCGGGCAGGCCGTCGCCGACGTGATCCACCTGGTCGCCGAGCTGATCGAGAACGGCACCACCTTCTCGCCGCCGTACACCCAGGTGCAGGTCTCCGCGCAGGAGGTCCCCAAGGGCCTGGCGGTCGAGGTCGAGGACCGCGGCCTCGGCATGACCGAGGAGGAGTACGAGCGACTCAACGAGTACCTGGCCAACCCGCCCGAGCTGGACGTCTCCGCGCTCGGCGACGACCTGCGGCTCGGCCTGTTCGTCGTCGCGCGGCTGGCCGCCCGGCACGACATCCAGGTCACCCTGCGGCCCTCGCCGTACGGCGGCACCCGGGCCGTGGTCCTGGTGCCCTCGGTGCTGCTGGAGCAGGCCGGGCAGCCGGCCGCGGTGCCCGGGCTGCCCTCCGGCGCGCGGGTCACCCGCACGCCGGTGCCGGAGCAGCGGCCGACGGCCGACGGCGACCTCGGGGAGGTCGACGAGCAGCTGTCGGGCGCTCTGGCGGGAGTGCTGAGCGGACTGCTGGGCGAGGGTCCTGCGGCTCCTTCCGCCGATCCATCCGCTTCTTCCGCTTCTTCCGCTCCTTCCGGTCCTTCCGTGCCCGAGGCGCCCGCCGCCCCCGGGGAGCCGGACGGCAGTGTGATCACCGGTGAGCTGCTCGCACGGCAGGACGGGGAGGGTGGCGCCGCCCCCTCCAACGGTGGGCTGCCGGTGGGGGCCGAGATCCCCGGGCTGCCCGGTGCCGTGGTCGTGCCCCGGCCCGCGCTGCCCCGGCCGTACGCCCTGCCGACCGATCCCTCGGAGTTCGCTGCCGGTCTCGGGCCGGACGTCGCCTCCGGCCACGGTTCGGGCGTCGGCTCCGGCAGCGACTCCGGCCTCGGTTCGGACCTCGGTTCGGGCATCGGTTCCGGTGTCGGCTCCGACCTTGCGTCCGGCCGTGCGGACGGACCGCTCGTGGATCCGGCGGCCGGGCTCGACGGGGTCACCGCCGATCCCTCGGCGCCCACCCACGAACGCCCGCAGGAGGACCACGTGGAGCACGGCCCGGACGGCGAACTGCGCACCCCGCGGGTCCTCCCGCAGCGGGTCCGCAACGCCAGCCTCGCCGAGCAGCTCCGCGAGGCCAACGCGCCGGGTGCGATGATGCCGCCGGTGGCGTCGATGCCGTCGACGCCGTCAAGTCCGTCAATGCCCTCGACGCCCTCGACGCGATCCACCGCGCCGACTCAGCCGTACGGGGGGCACGCCGCCCCGACCGGCCCCCGGTACGACGGCGGTGAGGCCGACGAGCTCTCACCGGCACGCTCGCGCGCCACCATGGCCGCCATCCAGCGCGGCACCCGCAGCGCCCGCGCGGCCGGTGCCGAACCGGACGCGCCCGCCACCGCCCCCAACCCGGCCGCACCTTCCGCCCCCCGGGAAGCCCCTGCGGAAGCCTCCGCCGTTCAGGAAGCCAAGGAACAGCAGTGATGACGCAGCACACCGACACCCCGCGCGACCTCAACTGGCTGCTGGACCAGCTGGTGGCGCGGGTACCCGAGACCCGGCACGCCATCGTCCTCTCCGAGGACGGCCTGCTGGTCGGCATGTCCCAGGGCCTCGACCGGGCCGACGCCGAGCACCTGTCCGCGGTCGCCTCCGGCCTGCAGAGCCTCGCCCGCGGCGCCGGGCACCGCTTCAACGGCGGCCGGGTCCGGCAGACCGTGGTCGAGATGGACCAGCTGTTCCTGTTCGTCACCACCGCCGGGCAGGGCGCCCGGCTCGCCGTCCTCACCAGCGAGCAGGTGGACGCCGGACTGATGGCCTACGAGATCAACATGCTGGTCAAGCAGGTCGGCCAGTACCTCACCGCGGCGCCGCGCAGCGACGCCGGCCAGGCCGGCGCGGGTGGCGGTGCGTGACCACCTCCGACGCCGATGAGGGCTGGTTCTACGACAAGGACGCCGGCCACCTGGTCCGTCCCTACGCGATCACCAACGGGCGCACCGGCCCGGTCCGTGACGGCTTCGCCCTGATCACCCTGGTGGTCACCGCCGACCCTCGCGCCGACACCACCCGGTTAACACCCGAACCGGCCGCGATCCTCGACCTGTGCCGCGAACGCCCGCTGGCCGTGGCCGAGATCGCGGCCGCCCTGGACCTGCCGGTGAGCGTGGTCAAGGTGCTGCTGGACGACCTGGCGGAGGCCCGGCTGATCCTCACCCGGGCACCGGTCCAGCTCGCCGAGGCGCCGGACATCTCGCTGATCCAGGCCGTGATCGAGGGCGTCCGCCGGCTCTGACCGGTCGGCCCTCCCTCCTCGCACCACCCAGTTCCCATCCAGGAGACCCGAATTGACGACCCAGAGCCTGGTGCCGGGCGCGGTCAAGATCCTCGTCGCCGGCGGCTTCGGCGTCGGTAAGACCACCATGGTCGGCTCGGTCAGCGAGATCGAACCGCTGCAGACCGAGGAGCGGATGACCCGCGCCAGCATCGGGATCGACAGCCTCGAAGGCATCCAGGACAAGTCCACCACCACGGTGGCGATGGACTTCGGGCGGATCACCGTCCGCGAGGACCTGGTGCTCTACCTCTTCGGCACGCCGGGGCAGTTCCGGTTCTGGTTCATGTGGGACGACCTCGCGCTCGGCGCCCTCGGGGCGATCGTCCTCGCGGACACCCGCCGGCTCGAATCCAGCTTCGCCGCCGTGGACTTCTTCGAGCAGCGGGGCATCCCGTTCGCGATCGGAGTCAACTGCTTCCACGGCCGGCGCGACGCCAGCCCGGAGGACGTCCGCCGCGCCCTCGACCTCGGGCCGGAGGTGCCGGTGGTGCTGTGCGACGTCCGGAAGCGGGCGTCCAGCAAGGAGCTGCTGCTCGCCCTGCTCGACCGGGTGCACCGGGACGCGCTGGCGGCCGGGCGGCGGTAGGAGCGACTCACCGTTTGGTGCTTGGCAATTGGCAATTGGCAATCGGTAATCGGCAATCGGCGCCTACTGCCGGCCGCCTGCCCGCTGCTATGCCTTCACCGTGAGGCCTTCGCCGTCAGGCCTTCGCCGGGGTGAGCTTGAGGTCGGTGAGCGCGTCGACCAGCGTGGCCAGTTCGGGGACGTCGGCGGCCTGGGCCAGGGTCGCCTCCAGGGTGGCGTCGTGCACCGGGCGGGCGGCCTCCAGCAGGGCACGGCCCTCCGGCGTCAGCTCGGTGTAGATACCCCGGCGGTCGTCCGCACAGAGGTAGCGGCTGAGCAGGCCGCGGTCCTCCAGGCGGGAGACCAGGCGGGTGGTCGCGCTGCTGCTCAGCGCCGCCGCGCGGGCCAGCTGCTGCATCCGCATGTGCCATCCGTCCTGCCGGGACAGGGCCTCCAGCACGGTGTACTCGACCACCGAGAGCTGGTGCTCGGCCTGGAGCGCCTTCTCCAGAGCGGTGTCGATCAGCCCGTGCAGTGCGGCGAGCGTGCGCCAGCCACTGGCCCGGACTTCGGCGGCGTCATCGCGGATCCCCATGGCTCGCCTTCCCTTCGCGTTCGCCCGTACGTCCCGTTGCGTCTTCTCTCCGACAAGTATGACAGTCAGCGCCGATTATCTGTCTCTGCAATTACTTCGACTTAGACCGACCGGCAATAGGCGGTGGCGAGATCGTCCGTACAGCAGACCGGTTCTCCACGCTCAGTGATCACGAAGGACGGCCGTGCCCGCGCTGCCATCTTGCGTGCGGCCTTTTCGTTGGGCGTTCTTCATCTTGACCACCACCGGTGCCGATTCCGACTGCAACCTCACTGTTGCGCTGTGATAGTCATGCGGTCATGAGAGTCTTCAGACCGCGTGTGGCAGCGACAGTGCTGGCACTCGAGGCGCTCGCCGGCTCGTTGGTGCAGGTGGGTTTCGCGCTTTTCGCCGTTCTTGACTGTGACCATCCCTGGGAGGATCAGCAGCCCTCCTGCGTCGCGGCCGGGCTGGACCTCGGCCTCTGGCTCCTGGTCGTCGCGTTCAACCTCTTCGTCGCGCTGCTCTGGTTCCGCTACGACCACGCGCCGCGCCGCAGGGTTCGGGTGCTGATGGCGTGGGTGGTCCTCGTCCAGATCGCGGTGGTCCGGGCGCTGTTGGACCCGGCGGCGCAGCCTGCTGGCGCCGAGTGGATCGAAGGAGCGGCCATCCTGGCGGGATGCGCCTACATCACGACGACGGCGATGCTCACGATGCTGCGTCCTGCCCCGTCGCGGACAGTCCACATGGCGAGAGCGGCTCACCGGACCGGTGTGTGCGTTGATTAGCGGGCGGAGCGCAGTCGCCGGACCTACCGGGTGACGGCCGCTCAGATCGACCCGCAGTAGGCGCTGGCGACATGGCCCGAACGGCAGAACGGGCACGGGTCCACGCGATCATGGAGTCCTACCTTTCAGGCATGGGTTCGCACTGGTCACTCGTAAGATCGGTCGACCCAAGGGCTCTGGGTATGGCTGTCATGGACGAGCCGATCGGATGGCTCAGAGAACATGGCCGCCCGGAGCCCCGCGACGACTCGACCGCCAATTGGGATGCGACTCGCCTCTCCTCGGGCCGACCCTCGAGGCCGCCATCGAGCAGGTCGGGCCCCTGCCTCAGGACGTGAATGTCAACCTCGACCGGGGCTACGACAACAACAAGTCCCGGACTCTGCTTCGTGAGTTGGGCTTCACCGGTGAGGTCGCCCGCAAGGGCGTACCTGCCCCGATCCAGGCCGGCAAGCGGTGGACCGTGGAACGAACGCACTCGTGGATGAACGGCTACGGCAAGCTTCGGCGCTGTACCGAGAGGAACGGCACGGTCGTCGAGTTCTATCTCCACCTGGCCGCCGCACTCGTCACGCTCCGCATACTGATCCGCCGCGCCACCACCCGCTACCGGTGGGACGGCCGCCCCACCACACGCCGCCTCAAGTGATCCATTTGCCGGTCGGTCTTATGCCTTTCCGGTGACCGCCTCCTCAGGTGCCCAGGCCTCCGAGCAGAGCGCGACGGTCACCCACATGGGCGGATTCAGTCGATTCGCACACCTCCGAGCCGCCGGGCGTCTAGCGTCGAGGGCCACACCGGATGACCTTGGGGGGTCAGCGATGAACGCGTCCTCGTCCGCCTCGCCGCCGCCGATGTCCTGGCAATACTGCGGCGACCAGATCAAACTCTGGCGGGCTCGGGCTGGCGTCAGCCGCGAGGACCTGGCCGCACAGGCCGGGTACAGCTACGAGAGCCTGAGATCGATGGAGGCCGGGCGGCGAAAGCCCTCGCTGCACCTTTTGCAGGTCGCGGACGAGGCGTGCGGCGCGAAGGGGATCCTGGTGGCGGGAGCGGACTACCTGAAGCCCGAGAAGTACCCGCGATTTGCCGAGGACTACATTCGGAACGAGGGGGAGGCGGTGGTCATCAACTGGTACGAGAACCAGCTCTTTCCCGGTCTACTCCAGACAGCGGCGACGGCCAGAACCGTCATCGATGGCCGCTGGCCCCCGCTGGACGACGAGACCGTCGCGGCGCGGGTAGCCGCTCGCCTTGAACGTCAGGAGTTGCTGAAGATCCAGACCAAGGCGTTCAACTTCGTGATCGAAGAGGCGGTCCTACACCGTCGTCTCAGCACGGAAGAAGCCCACGCCGAGCAGCTACGACACCTCGTCGCCATCGGCAAGCAGCGCAACGTGGTCATCCAGGTCGTTCCGTCGAAGGGCTTTCACCCCGGCCTGGAAGGACCGTTCATCCTCCTGGACTTGCCCGAACACGAGCGGATCGCCTACGAGGAGGGCCAGGCAGCCGGTCTGCTGCACTCGGACGCCGACAAGGTGCAACTACTGAGCCAGCGCCATGAAAGGATCCTCCGGCAGGCTCTTACTCCGGAGAAGTCGGCCGAGTTCATCAACACGTTGGTGGAGGATCAGTGAGTAGCGCGTTGATCTGGTTCAAGTCCAGCCACAGCGGAAGCGAGGGCGGCGCCTGTGTCGAAGTCGCCCTCACCCCCGGCACAGTCCACGTCCGGGACTCCAAGGACAGGACCGGCCCTCAGCTCGCCTTCAGCCCGACGGCCTGGGCGGACTTCATCGCCTTCACCCAGGCGGGCCGTCAGTCCCGGTAGGGAACCAGGCGCGACAGGTCCAGATCGAATACGAACGGCGAAGGGGTGTGGATCTCCTCGCCGAACTCCCGCCCGGTTCGGGTGTGGTAGCGGTAAAGGCGGGTCAGGCCGGGCTTCGGTGGTGCCCGGCCGGACCGACTGAGGGTCAGACCATGATGTGCCATCGCTGCCCGCCGAGGGACGGCGCGCAGGCCCTTCACAGCCTGCTCGCGTAGATCCAGTCGAGGCCGTCGTAGCCCGGCCCGTCCAGGTGTTCCGCCCGCCGCAACCCGGCTCGCAGGGCAACGTGTTGGGAGGGGAGGTTCTCGGAGCGGATGCGGGCGATCAGTGGCAGGTCGGGGACGTGAAGGCCCGCCCAGGACGCCACCGCGCCGGCCGCCTCGCTCGCGAAGCCCCGGCCCCAGGCGGCGGGGGCGAAGCGGTAGAAGAGGTTGAGAATCGGCCGGCCGGCCAGTTCCATCGGCTTGACTCCGCAGAAGCCCAGCACCGACGCGGCGCCATGTTCGCGGACCGTCCAGTAGCCGTAGCCGCGGGCCTGCCACAAAGCGTCCCACCGGCCGTAGCGCTCCTCGGCCTCGGCGCGGGAGGCGAGCGCGTCGGAGGGGTTGTGGACGCAGGTGGCCGGATCGCGGTGGATGGCGAGGACTGCATCGATGTCGCCATCGGTGGGGCGCCGCAGGGACAGCCGACGGGTGGTCAGTTCCTCGTGTCCGCTCATCCGGTGATGGTACCGACTACATCAACGGGCAGCCGGGGGCGGGGTGAGTCCGGCGCAGCCGCGGAGGCCGTCGCGGCGTTTGAGGGCGGCCTCGGCAGCGGCGCCGGTGACCGGTTGGGGGATGCCCTTGTCGTCGATGGTGGCCGGGGCGAAGGCCTCGCCGGTCACCTTGCCGTCGGCGGTGAGGGTGAGGGTGGTGACGCCGGTCTCGTTGGAGTTGGGGTAGTTGGAGGTGCCGTACCAGAGGAAGTTGCCGAAGCCGTACCCCACGTAGGTGTTGCCGAGCATGCCCGAGCCGACCATGGTGTGGGCGTGGGTGCCGACCACGGCGGTGGCCCCGGCGGAGGCGAGCTTCTTGGCGACGGCGGTCTGGGCGCCGGTCGGGCAGGCCTTGCCCTCCTCGCCCCAGTGCAGGTAGACGAGCACGACCGGGGCCTGCTGCTTGGCCGACTCCACCGCCCTGACCAGGGCGGGCACGTCCAGCGCCGAGGCGATGCCCGGCTTGTCGGCGCCGGCCCGCCACTTCTGGTTGGTGATGTCCTCGACCTGGCTGGCGGCGACCACCGCGACCTTCACCCCGCGCGCAGTGGTGACGTACGGGGCGTACGCCTCCTTGGCGTTGTGCCCGACGCCGATCACCGGGATCGGCGAGGAGTCCTTGGCGGCGAGGGTGTCGGCGAGGCCGTCGGCGCCGAAGTCGACGGCGTGGTTGTTGGCCATCGAGACGATGTCGACGCCGGAGTCCTTGAGCACGGACAGCGCCTTGGGCGAGGTGCGGAAGGTGTACGTCTTCGGCTCCGGCGCGCCGCGGCCGGTGATCGCGGTCTCGAGGTTGAGGACGGACAGGTCGGCGTCGGCGAGGGTGCGGGAGATCGGGCCGAGTGCGGGCTCGGGCGGCTGGACGGACAGCCGGGCCTCGGTGCGGCCCTCGAAGTGGACGTCCCCGGCGAAGGCGACGGTGATGCTGCCGTCGGGCCGGGGCGCGGAACTCTTGCCGGGCGCCGAGGCGGGGGCCGTGCCGGAGGGCGTACCGGGGGGCGCGGCAGCCGCGGCACCGGAGGGGGCCGCCGGGGCGGGCACCGGGTCGTCCGGCCCGCAGGCGGCGACGGTGGTCAGCCCGACGAACAGCGCGACGGCGGCCGCGGCACGGCGCATGAGTGGTTCCCCCCGAGAACGATGCAAGAGCGGTCAGCCTACGCCACCGAACCGCCACGGCTTGGGCCCGCACCCGCAACATTCCGAACACAAAAGCGCACCGACAACCACACCAACGACCGCACCGGCAGCCGACTCGACAGCCGCCCCGCCCGCTGGCCCACCCGGCCCAATCCCCCGCCCCACCCGGCCACCGCGTCCCTGGCGCCCCGGCCGGTCGGCGCGCAGCGTGGAGGGGAGGCGGCAGCAGATCCACGCCGGAGGTGGTACGAGATGGGCAGCAACCAACCCGCCGGCAACCAACCCGCCGGCAACCAACCCGCCGGCACCCGACCCGTCGGCACCCGGCCCACCCCCGGCCGGGCACGCCGGATCGTGGTCGGGATCGACGGTTCGGCACCGTCCAAGGCGGCGCTGCGCTGGGCGATCGGGCAAGCGGTGCTCACCGGGGCCACGGTGCACGCCGTGGCGGCCTGGGAGTACCCCTCGCTGTACGGCTGGTTCGCGCCGATGGTGGACGACGGCTTCGAGCAGGCCGCCCGCCGGACGCTGTCCGCCGAGGTCAACGAGGTGGCCGGCCCGGAACGCTCGGTGGAGATCCGGGAGAGCCTGGTGCTCGGACACGCCGCCGAGGTGCTGCTGGAGGCGGCCGAGGGCGCGGACCTGCTGGTGCTGGGTAGCCGCGGCCGGGGCACCTTCGCCCGGACGCTGCTCGGCTCGGTGTCGACCCGCTGCGCGGTGCACGGGGTCTGCCCGGTGGTGATCGTCCGCGCCGACGGTACGGCCTCGGAGCCGCCACCGTCAGAGGCGGCGGCGACGGCCGGGGAGCAGACCCCGGACGCCGTCCGCACCAAGGACTGGCAGCTCAGCCTGCACGTGGTCGAGGACCGCGACACCACCCGGGTGCACGCCGTACTGGACGCCGACGGCAACGTGTTGCACAGCGACGCCCTGGCCCGCCGCAACCCCCGCGACACCCCGGCCCCGGCGGTCGGCGACGAGTTCGCCGTCGGCCGCGCCCTGGTCGACCTCGGCCACCAACTGCTGCGCGCCGGCGTGCACAGCGCCACCGGTCCCGCCGAGGAGTGAGCACGGGGAGCGAGCACAAGGAGCGAGCACGAGCACCGGAGCTCGGAGGACTGCGCAGCACCCGGGCAGGTACGCCATGCTGAACCGCGACGCCCCGAACCGGAGGAGCCGCACCCCGGCCATGAACACCCCGCCACCGAACACCACACCGGCGAACACCCCGCCGCCGAACTCCCCACCGACCACCGCGCCGCCAGCCCCCGACTTCACCCCCGCCCAGCGCGCCCGCGGCCGCGCCCTGCGCCGCGCGCAGCTGCCGTGGGCGCTCGGCGGCCGACTGGCCGGCCTGGCGCTGACTCTGCTGCTCGGCCTCACTCCGGCCGGCGCTGCCCTGGTGAGCGCCACCGGCCGCTGGTTCGGCGGTTCCCGCACGGCCGCCGTCCTGGCCGGGGCGGCCGCGCTGGTCCTGCTCGGCCAAGCCCTGCAGCTGCCGTTCGGCGCCCGGGTGCGCTCCGTGCGGGCCCGGTACGGCCTGGTGACCCAGGGCTGGGCAGGCTGGGCACTGGACGTGCTGCGCGGGCTCGCGCTCACCCTGGTGCTGCTCCTCCCGCTCCTGCTCGGCCTGTTCGCCCTGACGGACTGGTCGCCGCGTCGCTGGTGGCTCCCGGCCGCGGGTGTGGCGGCGCTGCTGACCGCCGCCCTCTCCTTCCTTCACCCGCTGCTGATCGAGCCGGTGTTCAACCGCTTCACCCCGATGCCCCCGGGTGAGCTGCGCACCGCCCTGCTGGCGCTGGCCGCACGGGACGGCGTGCGGGTGCGGGACGTCCTGGTGGCGGACGCCTCGCGGCGCACCACCGCGCTGAACGCGTACGTTTCCGGGCTGGGCGCGACCCGCCGGATCGTCGCGTACGACACCCTGCTCTCGACCGCCGAGCCGCGCGAGGTGGAGCTCGTGGTGGCGCACGAGCTGGGGCACGTCAAGCACCGCGACGTGCCGCTCGGTACGGCGCTGGGCGCGGTCGGCGCGGCTGTCGCCGTGGCCGTCCTCGGACTGCTGAGCACCTGGCGCCCGCTGCTGGACGCCGCCGGGGCGCGCGACGCGGCCGATCCGCGGGCACTGCCGCTGCTGGCCGCGCTCGCCGCGCTGATCAGTGCCCTGTCGGGCCCGGCGCAGTGCGCGGTGAGCCGCCGGATCGAGGCCAGGGCGGACCGGCACGCGCTCGAACTGACCAGGGATGCCGAGCAGTTCGTGGCGATGCAGCGCAGACTGGCACTGACGAACGTCTCCGATGTCGACCCGCCGCGGGTGCTTGAGCTACTGTTCGCCACTCATCCGAGTGCGACCCGCCGGATCGCGGCCGCCCGCGCCTGGCAGGCCGGACCGGGACGCCCGGCGGGCGAGGCGGCGAGCGAGGCGTCAAGCGAGGCGTCGAGCAGGACGGCAGGCGACGCCGCCGACGAGCCGCGCGCGACCCCGGGTGAATCCGTTGTATAGTGCAACAAATTCCGAGGAGGTAGGAACGCCGTGCCCGGCCGCCAGTCGTCCATCGACACCATCCAGCGCGAGCTGACCGCCTTCGCCCGCCGTGCCCGGCACAAGGCCTCCCAGCTGCACCCCGACCTCTCCCTGGTCACCTACAGCATCCTCGACCTGATCACCGAGCGCGGCGGCTGCCGGGCCGCCGACGTGGCCGCGCACTTCATGCTCGACAAGTCCACCGTCAGCCGCCAGGTCACCGCCCTGGAGAAGCTCGGCCTGCTGCGCCGCGAGGCCGACCCGGACGACCAGCGCGGCCAGATCCTGCGCGCCACCGAAGCCGGGCTGACCCTGCTGCGGGACGCCAACGAGCAGCGCCGGACGGCCTTCACCACCCGCTTCACCGACTGGTCCGACGAGGACGTCGCCCGCTTCGCCGCCTACCTGGCCCGCTACGGCGAGGAAGGCTAGCCCGGCCCACGGCACCGCCGGACACCACCCGCGACTCCCCCGGGGTGCGCCGCACCGTCCCCACGGTGTACAGAGGAAAGGTGCCCCTCCGGCAGCGTGCCGAACAGCCGCGTCCTCGTGCCCGCCGCCGCGCCTGGCGGCCCGATCGCCGAGTGCTGACGGCGCTGTCGCTCGCGCTGATCGTCCTGATCACCGTCGTAGACGTCCTCTCCCCGTCGGAGATCCACCTCGGCCCGCTGCTGATCGTCGCCCCCGCCCTCACCGCCTCCTTCGCGGGCGCCCGCGCCACCGCCGTGGTCGCCCTGCTCGCCCTCGGCGCGCTCACCTTCATCGGCGCCGTCCGGGACGGCCTGACCAGCGCCAACATCGAGAGCCAGCTCGGGGCGCAGGTCGTCGTCTCGGCCCTGATCGTCGGCCTGCGGGTGCTGCGCGACCGGCACGAGCGCGAGCTGGCCCGGGTCCGCTCGGTCTCCGAGGCCGCCCAGCGGGTGCTGCTGCGCCCGCTGCCGGAACGGATCGGGCCGCTGCACCTGGCCTCCGTCTACCTGGCCGCCGAGGCCGAGGCGCAGGTGGGCGGCGACCTGTACGCGGCCGCCCGCACCACCACCGGCACCCGGCTGCTGGTCGGCGACGTGCGCGGCAAGGGCCTGTCCTCGCTCGGCGACGCCGCCCTGCTGCTCGGCGCCTTCCGCGCCGCCGCCCACCTGCACGCCGACCTGCCGGACCTCGCCGCCTACCTGGACGGCAGCGTCTGCTGGGACCTCGCCCAGCTGGCCGAGCAGACGCGGCAGGCCCGGCTGGCCCGTCCGTCCCTGCGCCCAGGGGTTCACGAGGCCCCCGACGAGGGCGACGAGTCCTTCATCACCGCCGTCCTGCTCGACATCCCCGACGACGGCTCGCCGGTCCGCCTGATCGACTGCGGCCACCCGCCGCCGCTGCTGCTGCGTCCCGAGGGCATCACCACCGTCGTCGCCCGCCACCCGGCGCCCCCGCTCGGCCTCGGTGAGCTCACCCCGGTGGAATACGAGGTGGAGGCCTTCCCGTTCCGCCCCGGCGACCGGCTGCTGATCTACACCGACGGCGTGATCGAGGCCCGCGACGCCCAGCGCCGCTTCTACCCGCTCACCGACCGGGTCACCGACTGGCAGGCCGAGCGCCCGGCCGCCCTGCTACAGCGGTTGCGCCGCGACCTGCTCGCCCACGTCGGCGGGCGGCTGGACGACGACGCGGCGATGGTCCTGGTCGAGCGGCTGCCGTAGACGCTGCCGTGGCCGCCCGGTCGCACGCCCGGCTCTGGCCGACGCCGCCGGGGGCCGGGCCTCGCCCGTTACCTTTTTCACGGCCCCGCAACGGGGCTCCCGGCCTCCGGGCCCGGCATGACTTGTGGCCCCAGTCGATCATGATCGAAAAGGTGCTGT
>NZ_JBVHHW010000023.1:0-130641 GCF_055560875.1 Kitasatospora sp. NPDC023118 | reverse complement strand
ACCCGGAAGCTAAGCCTCACAGCGCCGATGGTACTGCAGGGGGGACCCTGTGGGAGAGTAGGACGCCGCCGAACAATCATTCAGAGAAGGCCCCATCCGGTTTCCGGGTGGGGCCTTTTCGCTTTCCCCGGAAACCGGACGAGAGCCGGGCGAAGGCCCGGCGACGGAGACTCGGGGCCGCGGACACCTCCCGAGTGACCCCCGCCGAGTGGATGGACCTCCGTCAATATGCCGCTAAAACCGCATGATCAGTGCACTGATCAGCGGAATTTCGCCTCTCACGCCGTAGTCTCAAAGGGAGGGGAACAGGTGTCCGGGGGTGGCTCCCGGGCCGGGCCGGATCAAGAATGGTGTTCATGGGACGAGGCAGGCTGCGCATCTACCTCGGGGCGGCCCCCGGGGTCGGCAAGACGTACGCCATGCTCGCCGAGGCGCACCGGCGGCAGGAGCGTGGCACGGACGTCGTGGTGGCCTTCGTGGAGGACCACGGCCGGCGGCGTACCGCGGACCAGGTCGCCGGGCTTGAGGTCGTGCTGCGGAAGCAGGTGGTGCACCGGGGTGCCAGGTTCTCCGAGATGGACCTGGACGCCGTCCTCGCCCGCCGCCCGCAGGTGGCGCTGGTGGACGAGCTGGCCCACACCAATGTCCCCGGCTGCCGCAACGAGAAGCGCTGGCAGGACGTCGAGGAGCTGCTGGCGGCCGGGATCGACGTGATCTCCACCGTCAACGTCCAGCACCTGGAGTCGCTCGGCGACGCCGTCACGGGCATCACCGGGGTACGCCAGCGCGAGACCGTGCCGGACGAGGTGGTCCGCCGGGCGGACCAGATCGAGCTGGTCGACATGTCCCCGCAGGCGCTGCGGCGGCGGCTGGCGCACGGCAACGTGTACGCGCCGGAGAAGATAGACGCCGCGCTCGCCAACTACTTCCGTCCGGGCAACCTGACCGCGCTGCGCGAGCTGGCGCTGCTGTGGACCGCCGACCGGGTGGACGAGTACCTGCAGAAGTACCGCGCCGAGCAGGGCATCGAGGGCACCTGGCAGGCCCGGGAGCGGATCGTGGTCGGCCTGACCGGCGGCCCCGAGGGGGCGACGCTGATCCGGCGGGCGGCGCGGATCGCGGCCCGCGTCTCCGGCGGCGAGCTGCTCGCCGTCCACATCTCCCGCTCGGACGGGCTCGCGGGCTCGGGCTCGCCGCAGACGCTGATCGAGCAGCGCGTGCTGGTGGAGAGCCTGGGCGGCTCCTTCCACAACGTCCTGGGCGACGACCCCGCTGCTGGGCTGCTGGACTTCGCCCGCGGCGTGAACGCGACCCAGATCGTGCTGGGCACCAGCCGTCGGCCAAGGTGGCAGTACCTGTACGGTCCGGGCGTCGGCACCACGGTGACCCAGAAGGCCGGGGACATCGACGTCCACATGGTCACCCACGAGCACGCCGGACACGGGCGGCGCAACAAGATACCCGTGCGCCGGATCACCGACCTGGGCCGGACCCGGACGATCGCGGGCTGGCTGATCGGACTGGCCGGCCCGCCGGTGCTGGCGCTCGTGCTGACCGCGATCGGCGGGCTGGGCCTGTCCACCGACATGCTGCTGTTCCTGTCGCTGACGGTGTGCGCGGCGCTGGTCGGGGGACTGCTGCCGTCGATCGGCTCGGCGCTGGTCGGCTCCTCGGTGCTGAACTACTACTTCACCCCGCCGCTGCACACCTTCACCATCAACGAGCCGCAGAACATCATGGCGGTGGCGATATTCACCATCGTCGGCTGCTCGGTCGCGTCCGTGGTGGACCTGGCGGCCCGGCGGACCCACCAGGCGGCCCGCGCCCAGGCCGAGGCGCAGACGCTCAGCGCGCTCGCGGGCACGGTGCTGCGCGGCGCGCCGAACGGGGACGGGGTGCTGACCGCGCTGATGGAGCAGGTCCGGGAGACCTTCGGGCAGGAGAGCGCCGCGCTGCTGGAGCGCCCGGAGCCGATGGGCGGCTGGGTGCCGGTGGCCACCGCCGGGCCGCGCCCGCCGGAGCGGCCCGAGGAAGCCGACGTGGACGTGCCGGTGGGAGAGAGCCTGGCGCTGGTGCTGCGCGGCCGGGTGCTGCCCGGGGCGGACCGGCGGCTGCTCGGGGCCTTCGCCGCGCAGGCGGCCGTGGTGCTGGAGCGCCGCCGACTGGCCCGGGAGGCCGCCGCGGCCCGCCGGGAGGCCGAGGGGAACCGGATCCGCACCGCTCTCCTGGCCGCCGTCTCGCACGACCTGCGCACCCCGCTGGCGGGCATCAAGGCCTCGGTGAGCTCGCTGCGCTCGGCCGACGTGGACTGGGACCCGGAGGACGAGGCCGAGCTGCTGGCCGGGATCGAGGCCGGGGCCGACCGGCTGGACCACCTGATCAACAACCTGCTCGACATGAGCCGGCTGCAGACCGGGACCGTCACCCCGCTGATCCAGGAGACCGACCTGGACGAGGTGGTGCCGTACGCGCTGGGCGGGGTGCCGCCGGAGTCGGTGCGGCTGGAGGTCCCGGAGACGCTGCCGATGATCCGGGCCGACGGCGGGCTGCTGGAGCGCTCGCTGGCCAACCTGGTCGAGAACGCCGTCAAGTACAGCCCGGACGGCGTCAGGGTGCTGGTCAAGGCGGACGCGCTGGAGCAGCCGGGCGGGCCGGGCCGGGTCGAGCTGCGGATCGTGGACCGCGGCCCGGGGGTGCCCGAGGACGCCAAGGAGAAGATCTTCGCGCCGTTCCAGCGGTACGGGGACGCCCCGCGCGGCGCCGGGGTGGGCCTCGGGCTCGCGGTGGCGCGCGGCTTCGTCGAGGCGATGGACGGGACCGTCACCGCCGAGGACACACCGGGCGGCGGCCTCACCATGGTGGTCAGCCTGCCCGCCGTCGAACGGCCGCCCGAACCGGAGGAGCCGACCGGGGACGGCCACGATCCGCTCTCGCAGCTGATCACGTGAGGCCCGGCGGCGCACCGGCCGCACCCGCGGCTGCCCGGTGGCGCGCGTCGTACCTTCAGCTGAGTCACACAGTCCGTAAGATCCGACAGCCCTGAAAGGCGGAGCCCGTAAATGACCCGGGTCCTCGTCGTGGACGACGAACCGCAGATCGTCCGCGCGCTGGTGATCAACCTCAAGGCCCGTAAGTACGAGGTCGACGCGGCCCATGACGGCGCGAGCGCGCTGGAGCTGGCCGCCGCCCGGCATCCGGACGTGGTCGTGCTCGACCTGGGCCTGCCCGACATGGACGGCGTCGAGGTGATCCGCGGCCTGCGCGGCTGGACCCGGGTGCCGATCATCGTGCTGTCGGCCCGGCACGCCTCGGACGAGAAGGTCGAGGCCCTGGACGCCGGCGCCGACGACTACGTCACGAAGCCCTTCGGGATGGACGAGCTGCTCGCCAGGATGCGCGCCGCCGTGCGCCGGGCCGAGCCGGTGGCGGGGGAGGACGACTCGCTGGTCGTCACCGAGAGCTTCACCGTCGACCTCGCCGCCAAGAAGGTCAACCGGGACGGCACCGACGTACGCCTCACGCCCACCGAATGGCACCTGCTGGAGGTGCTGGTCCGCAACGCCGGCCGGCTGGTCAGCCAGACCCAGCTGCTCCAGGAGGTGTGGGGCCCGGCCTACCGCACCGAGACCAACTACCTGCGGGTCTACCTCGCCCAGCTGCGCCGCAAGCTGGAGCGCGACCCCTCGCACCCGCGCCATTTCATCACCGAACCGGGCATGGGCTACCGCTTCGAGAGCTGACCGGGGGGCCTGCCGGCGGCCGCGCGGCCTGCCGCCGGGGGTCCGGAAACCGGTACCCTGCCGACATGAGTGGTGACAACAGCAGTGGCCAGCCGCCGGGGCGATTCCGCCGCATGCTCAGCCGGCTGACCTCCTCGGCCGAGGAGTTGGACGCCGAGGACCTGCGGCAGGAGAGCGCCGCCGAGTCCGGCTGCCGGCCGATCGCCGGCTGCGCGGACCGCGAGCTCGTCACGGTCGCGGGCACGCTGCGCACGGTGACGCTCCGCCCCAGGGCCGGAGTGCCGGCCCTGGAGGCCGAACTCTTCGACGGCACCGAGGCGCTGGAGGTCGTCTGGCTCGGTCGTCGCTCGATCGCGGGCATAGAGCCGGGCCGCCGGCTGGTCGCCAGCGGCCGGATCAGCCACGCACGTGGGCGCCGCGTGCTGTTCAACCCCCGCTATGAGCTGCGTCCGGTCGGACACGGGAGCGAAGCGTGAGCAACCACCCCGGCGGCGAAGCCGCCGCCCGGCTCGACCTGGACGCCGCCGATGTGGCCGTCTGGCAGGCTGCCGCCGCCGAGGAGGCGGTGGACGGCGTGACGCGGCCGATCGAGGTCACGGCACCGGCCGTCGAGCAGCCCCTCGACCCGGCGGCCGTCGAGGCCGCCCGCAAGGCCGCCTCCAAGGAGGCCGCCGACACCGTGCTGCAGGCCTTCGGCGGCGTGCGCGGCATGATCGACATGACGCTGCCCGGCCTGGTCTTCATCATCACGTACAACATCACCCACCAGGTGAGCGCCGCCGCCTGGGCCGCGCTCGGCCTGAGCGGCCTGTTCGTGGTGGTCCGGCTGGCGAAGCGGGAGACCATCCAGCACGCCTTCAGCGGCGTGTTCGGCGTCGCCCTCGGCGCCTGGATCGCGATGAAGAGCGGCAAGGCCGAGGACTTCTACCTGCCCGGCCTGCTCTGGAACGTCGGCTACTGCGTCGCCCTGGCGGCCTCCGCGCTGGCGCGCTGGCCGATGATCGGGGTGATGCTCGGCCCGATCACCGGCGAGATGTTCACCTGGCGCAAGGAGAACCCGGGCCGCCTGTCCGCCTACACCAAGGCGACCTGGGCCTGGGTGGTGATCATGGGCCTCAAGCCGGTGATCCTCTTCCCGCTGTACTTCACCCACAACGTCAACCTGCTCGGCTGGCTGAAGGTCGCCCTCGGCATCCCGCCGCTGTTGCTGGCGATGTACGTGACCTGGCAGATCCTGCTGAAGGCGCCGCCGCCGATCAAGGCGCAGCTGGACGAGGACGAGGAGGAGCCGGCGAAGTAGCCGCTCCCGAGGGACGAGTACGGCGGAGGGCCCGCGCCCGGGTGGGTGCGGGCCCTCCGCCGTGTCCGTGTTCCCGCTGTTCCTACTGGGCGCCGGTGGTGGCCGAGAGCAGCTGCTCCAGCTCCTCCTCGCGCTCCTGCGCGGCGACGAAGAGCAGCTCGTCGCCGCCCTCCAGGGTGTCGTCCTTGCCCGGCACCAGCACCCGGCCCTCGCGGATGATGCTCACCAGCGCGGTGTCCTGCGGCCAGGTCACGTCGCCGACCCGGGTGCCGACCAGCTCGGCCTCGCCGGCCAGGGTCAGCTCGACCAGGTTGGCGTTGCCCTGGCTGAAGCGCATCAGGCGGACCAGGTCACCGACGCTGACCGCCTCCTCGACCAGGGCGGACATCAGGCGCGGGGTGGACACGGCCACGTCCACGCCCCAGGACTCGTTGAAGAGCCACTCGTTCTTCGGGTTGTTCACCCGGGCGACCACCCGCGGCACCGCGTACTCGGTCTTGGCGAGCAGCGAGACGACCAGGTTGACCTTGTCGTCACCGGTCGCGGCGATCACCACGTGGCAACGCTGCAGCGCCGCCTCGTCCAGCGAGGTGATCTCGCAGGCGTCGGCCAGCAGCCACTCCGCCATCGGGACCCGCTCCACCGAGATGGAGTTCGGGTTCTTGTCTATCAGCAGGACCTCGTGGCCGTTCTCCAGCAGCTCGCCCGCGATCGAGCGGCCCACGGCACCGGCTCCGGCAATGGCGACCCGCATCAGTGACCCTCCTCCTTCGGCCCCTGCGCGAACGCGGCCTCGACCGCCGTCAGGTCGGTCCGGCGCACCGTCACGTGCACCAGGTCGCCCTCCTGCACCACCATCTGCGGCGAGGGCAGCACGCCCTCACCGAGTCGGGTGACGAACGCCACCCTGGCGCCGGAGGCCTCCTCCAGCAGGCTGATCCGGTGGCCGACCCAGTTCGGGTGGTAGGCGACCTCGGCCAGCTGCACGCTGCCGCTCGGGTCCTGCCACAGCGGCTCGGCGCCGCTCGGCAGCAGTCGGCGCAGCATCTGGTCGGCGGTCCAGCGGACCGTCGCCACGGTCGGGATGCCCAGGCGCTGGTACACCTCGGCGCGGCGGGGGTCGTAGATCCGGGCCGCGACGTTCTCGACGCCGAAGGTCTCCCGGGCCACGCGCGCGGCGATGATGTTGGAGTTGTCGCCGCTGGAGACGGCGGCGAAGGCGCCGGCCTCCTCGATGCCCGCCTCGCGCAGGGTGTCCTGGTCGAAGCCGACCCCGGTCACCCGGCGCCCGTTGAACCCGGCGCCCAGCCGACGGAACGCGGTCGGGTCCTGGTCGACCACGGCCACCGAGTGGCCCTGTTTCTCAAGTGTTCTGGCGAGGGCGGAGCCCACGCGGCCGCAGCCCATGATGACGATGTGCACCGGCGCTACCTCACCCGTTCCGAAGGGTTCTTGACCTGCGCAAACACCGTTCATCTCCCTTTCCCGCCCGGTGGATCCGGGACGAGCGTTCTCGTGGGGCGTCGGCCGGACTCCGCTCGACAACCTGAGTGTTGCCCACCGACTCGTATCCGACACGCTAGCCGGTCCACCGAACGCAGTCGCGACGAAGGGGGGGATAAACGGCGCAAGCCCTGCCGGGAAACCCCTACGATTCCTTAACGTGCCTATGCCGACTGACCTTCCGAAACGCATCCTGATCGGGCGCGCCCTGCGCAGCGACAAGCTCGGGGAAACCCTTCTTCCCAAGCGGATCGCGCTGCCCGTCTTCGCCTCGGACGCGCTCTCCTCGGTCGCGTACGCCCCCGAGGAGATCCTGCTCACCCTCTCCGTCGCGGGCGCCTCGGCGATCCACTTCTCCTGGCAGATCGGCCTCGTCGTGGCGATCGTGATGCTCGCCGTGGTCGCCTCGTACCGGCAGAACGTGCACGCCTACCCGAGCGGGGGCGGCGACTACGAGGTGGCGACCGTCAACCACGGGCCGGCCGCCGGTCTGGTGGTCGCGGCGGCCCTGATGGTCGACTACGTGCTGACCGTGGCCGTGTCCACCACCTCGGGCGTCGCCAACGTGGTCTCCGCCGTTCCAGCGCTGCGCGGGCACGAGATGATCGTGTCGGTGGTCGTGGTCGTGCTGCTGATGGGCATGAACCTGCGCGGCGTCCGCGAGTCCGGCTCCGCCTTCGCGGTGCCCACCTATGCCTTCATGGCGGGCGTGATCGGGATGGTCGGCTACGGGGTGTTCCGGCACTTCGTGCTCGGCCAGGACATGCCCGCCGAGAGCTCCGGCTTCCACCTCGCCGCCACCCCGGGCAACGACTCGCTGGCCGGGTTCGCGATGGTGTTCCTGCTGCTGAAGTCCTTCTCCTCCGGCTGCGCCGCGCTCACCGGTGTGGAGGCGATCTCCAACGGCGTGCCGGCCTTCCGCAAGCCGAAGAGCAAGAACGCGGCCACCACGCTGCTGATGATGGCCTCCATCGCCGTGGTGATGTTCATGGGCATCATCTGGCTGGCCCGGCTGACCGGGGTGCAGATGGCCGAGAACCCGGCCGAGCAGCTGGTCGGCTCCGGCCCCGGCTACCACCAGAAGACCGCGCTGGCCCAGATCAGCGAGGCCGTCTTCAACAACTTCACGCCCGGCTTCTACTTCGTCGCCGCCGTCACCGGCCTGATCCTGGTGCTGGCCGCCAACACGGCCTTCAACGGCTTCCCGGTGCTGGGCTCGATCCTGGCCCAGGACCGCTACCTGCCGCGCCAGCTGCACACCCGCGGCGACCGGCTGGCCTTCTCCAACGGCATCATCCTGCTGGCGATCGCCGCGATCCTGCTGATCATCGCCTTCGACGCGGACCCGACCAGGCTGATCCAGCTCTACATCGTCGGCGTCTTCGTCTCCTTCAACATGAGCCAGTCCGGCATGATCCGGCACTGGACCCGGCTGCTGCGCACCGAGACCGACCCGGCCGAGCGCCGGCACATGCAGCGCAGCCGGGCGATCAACGGCTTCGGCCTGGTGATGACCATGGCGGTGCTGATCGTCGTGCTGGTCACCAAGATCGGCCATGCCTGGATCGCGATCGCCGCGATGGCCGTGCTGTTCGTGATGATGAAGGGCATCCGCCGCCACTACGACCGGGTCTCCGAGGAGCTCACCGCCGCCGAGGAGCCGGACGACGTGGTGCCGCCCACCCGGGTGCACGCGATCGTGCTGGTCTCCAAGCTGCACAAGCCGGCGCTGCGCGCCCTCGCGTACGCCAGGCTGGCCCACGCCCACACGCTGGAGGCGCTCACCGTCAACGTCGACCCGGCGGACACCACGGCGCTGCGGCGGGAGTGGGACGAGCGCGGCATCGAGGTACCGCTCAAGGTGCTGGACTCGCCGTACCGCGAGATCACCGGGCCGGTCCTCGACTACGTGAAGAACCTGCGGCGCAGCAGCCCGCGCGACGTGGTCTCGGTCTACATCCCGGAGTACGTGGTCGGCCACTGGTACGAGCACCTGCTGCACAACCAGAGCGCGCTGCGCCTCAAGGGGCGGCTGTTGTTCAAGCCCGGGGTGATGGTCACCTCGGTGCCCTGGCAGCTGGAGTCCTCGGAGCGGCGCAAGCCGCAGAAGGCCTGGTCGCCGCCGGGTGCCGTCCGCCGTGGCGAGCCGCGGGCGCCGAAGGCCGTAAAGTCGAAGGATTCCGTCTCCACCGGTGCGACCGCCGGTGACACCTCCGACCGCAGCAAGGACTCCTCCCAGTGACGCGCAACACTCCGCCCCGTTCCTCGGGCTCCTCCGGTGCCTCCGGCAAGGGCAAGGGCGCCCGTCGGGGCGGCTCCCAGCCCGGGCAGGTCGCCCGGCCGCGCTGGGGCAAGCCGAACCGCCCGGAGGCCACCGACCGTGACGGCCTGACGGCGCGCACGGCGCCGATCGTGCCGGGGGAGGCCCGTTCGGAGGCCCCGGTCGGGAAGCCCGTCAGGGCCGAGAAGTCCGCGCGCGGTGAGAAGGGTGCCCGCTCGGAGAAGGGCGCGGGTGCCGAGAAGGGCGCCGCCGGGGCGGCCCGGAAGGCGCCGCGCAAGCAGGCGGTGCGCCCGCCGAAGGCGCTGCGCACGGCCGCTGCGCGGGCGCCGCGGCCGGAGAAGCCGTCCGGCGAGCCGCTGGTCGGGCAGCGTTACGAGGTCGAGGTCGGCCCGGTCGCGCACGGCGGCGGGCACTGCGTGGCCCGGCACGAGGGCCGGGTGCTGTTCGTCCGGCACGCGTTGCCGGGCGAGAAGGTGGTCGCGCTGGTGACCGAGGGCACCACCACCTCGCGCTTCCTGCGGGCCGACGCGGTAGAGGTGCTGGAGCCGGCCAAGGACCGGATCGAGGCGCCGTGCCCGTTCGCCGGGCCGGGCAAGTGCGGCGGCTGCGACTGGCAGCACGTGACCCCGGGCGGTCAGCGCAAGCTCAAGGCGGCGGTGCTGACCGAGCAGCTGGCGAAGCTGGCCGGGCTCACCCCGGCCGAGGCGGGCTGGGACGGCAGCGTCGAGCCGGTCGGCGGCAAGCTGCCGGCCGGGCAGGTGCCGGCCTGGCGCACCCGGGTGCAGTACACGGTGGACGCGGAGACCGGCAAGGTCGGCCTGCGCAAGCACCGCTCGCACGAGGTTCAGCCGGTGGACCGCTGCCTGATCGCCGCCGAGGGCGTCACCGAGCTGGGCATCGAGTCCCGCGACTGGCCGGGCGTGGCGAGCGTCGAGGTGATCGCCGCGACCGGCTCCTCGGACCGCCAGGTGGTGCTGACCCCGCGCGACGGCGCCCAGCTGCCGCTGGTCGAGCTGGACAAGCCGGTGTCGATCGCCCGGGTGGACGAGCAGGGCGACGTGCACAAGGTGCACGGGCGGAGCTTCGTCCGTGAGCGGGCGGCCGGGCGGACCTGGCGGGTCAGCAACGGCGGCTTCTGGCAGATCCACCCGGAGGCGCCGGACACCCTGGTCGACGCGGTGCTGGACGGGCTGGACCCGCAGTGGGGCGAGAACGCGCTCGACCTGTACTGCGGCGTCGGCCTGTTCGCGGGCGCGCTGGCCGACCGGGTCGGCGAGGACGGCGCGGTGCTCGGCATCGAGTCGGCCAAACAGGCCGTGGTCGACGCCCGGCACAACCTGGCCGCGCTGGACAACGTGCGGATCGAGTGCGACCGGGTCGAGACGCTGCTGCCGCGCACCGGCATCACCGCCACCGACCTGATCGTCCTGGACCCGCCGCGCTCGGGCGCCGGCCGTGAGACGGTCGCCCACCTGGTGGGCCTGGAGGCGCGCCGGATCGCGTACGTGGCCTGCGACCCGGCGGCGCTCGCCCGGGACCTGAAGTTCTTCCGCGAGGGCGGCTACCGTCCGGTGTCGCTGCGGGCCTTCGACCTGTTCCCGATGACGCACCACTTCGAGTGCGTGGCGATCCTGGAGCCGGCCGGGGAGTGACCCCGTTGTCGAGGAGGCGGCACCCGTCCAGCACGGGTGCCGCCTCCTCGGCGTTTCGGGGCGCGGTTACTCGTTGTGCTCCTCTTCGTCGGCGCTGTGGGGAAGGTCGATGCCGTGCTGGGCGGCGAGCCGGAGGAGCCCGGCGATCCGGCCCTCGTACGCCTGGACGCCGTCGGCGTCCCCTTGGGCCTGGGCCTCCGCGAGGTCCCGGCGGGCCTGGGCGAGCTGCTCGCGCAGCTCCTGGTCGAACATGGCTGTCATTGCCGGCCTCCACACCGGTCGGTGCCGCTCGGGGGAACGCTCAGGAGAGTTCAGAGTCCCGGATGGTGAAGGACTCTTCAAGTCTCGCTCGTCCTGGTGGGGATGGGGTGGCGACGGGGCGGGTATGGGAGCTGGGCCGCCTCCGGCGGGTCCGGTGGCGGGTCCGGTGGCGGTTTCGGTGACGGCTTCGGTGACAGAAGGTTGCGCGGGGGCGTGCGGCAGGTGTGCGGGCGGTGCGCGTGCGCCCTTGTTGTGCTAGCGCTTCAGCGCTAGCTTGAACGGCATGGGCAAGAAGCAGCTGAACGTCCGAGTGGACGCCACGACCGCGGAGATGGCCCGGGAGCGGGCGGAGCAGCAGGGGATCAGCATGAACCAGTACATCGAGCGCCTGGTCCAGCAGGACATGGGTGAGTCAGGGCGGGCCTTCGTCGACGCGGCCGCGCAGTTCATGAAGGAGTACGAGACGGCGTTCCTCGCCGAGTTCGGGGAGCCGGGCGAGATCCAGGACGCGCGCCGTTGAAACTGGAGGTCGACCTCTCGTGGCTGCTCATGACCGCCGAGCAGTACACGCCCGGTGACCCGCAGGTCACCGACTACGGCTCGCTGCTCGCGGCCGTCACCCGGCACCAGGCCGAGATCTTCGACATCGCCGTCTACCCCGAACCGCAGGACCGCGCCGCCGCGCTGATGCACCAGCTGATCCGGGTGCCGGCCTTGGAGAAGACCAACGAGCTCTACGCGACCGCCGTCGCCTACGCCTACCTCGTCGCCAGCGGCTGCACCGTCGCCACCACCGCCCGCGAGGTGCGCAGCCTGTCCCGGGCCATCCGGGAGGGGAGGCTCGGGGTGTCCGGGGTCGCGGAGCGGCTGGCGGCCTGGGTGGTGGACGAGGCCGAGGGGGAGGGGGTCAGCGGGGCGGACGACGAGGACGAGGACGACGACTGATTGCCGGGCCTTTTGACCGTGGGGCTGTTTGACCGCTTGGCCGTCCGACTGGCTGGCCGCCTGGCCGCCTGGCCGCCTGGTCGGTTGACCGGTTGACCGCCTGATCGCCGTCCTCGCCGCCGCGGCTCAGGGCTCCGCGATGAGGGCCGTCGCGAACGGGCGGAAGCCGGCCCGGCGGTAGATCCGGGCGACGTCCTCGTCGGAGGCGGACAGAAACACCGTCCGCACGCCGTTGGCACGCGCGTGCGCCACCAGGGCCGCGGTGACGGCCAGGCCCAGGCCACGACGGCGCGCGGACGGGAGCGTCCCGACCCCGACCACCTCGGTGACCGGGCCCACCGGGTTGTGCTGGCCCGCGCACAGCACCTCGGTGCCGTCCAGGGCGGCGGCCAGCACGGTCACGCCGTCGGTGAGTCGCCGGGCGATCCGCGCCACTGCGCCGTCGGCCGTCAACTTCGCCGCGCTCTCGGCCAGTTCGGCCGCTCCCGCAGAGCCGGTGGCGGTGCCCGGGTTGCCGAAGGCCACGTGCGGGACGGCGACCGCGTCGGCCAGCTCGGGGGCGTCGGCACCCACTACCCGCACCTCCACCCGCTCGGGGAGGCCGGGCGCCGGGGCCGGCTCGTCCAGCGGGCCCAGCACCAGCAGCGGGTGCTCGTGCACCGTCAGCCCGGCCGCCTCCACGGCCGCGCGCAGCTCGGGGTTCTGCTCGGCGACCCACTCGAAGGCCTCCGGCGCGCCCAGCTCCCGCTGCCGCTCCAGCACCTCGCGCACGTCCTCGGCGGTGGCGGCCGGGCCGTCGTGGCCGAGGGTCGGGCGGGCGTAGTACTGCCAGCCGGTGTCGCCCCTGCGGACGAACAGGGTCAGCGGGCCGAAGTCCTCGGCGTCGGCGGCACTGCGGGGCGCGGCGTCGTAGTAGCGCTCGATCTCGTCGAGCAGAGCGGGGTCGTCGGGAGCATGATCAACGGAAGTCACGGCGAGCATCCAAGCAGGGGCGTTGACGGTCCGCCACCGCTTTGTACGGGTGCCCGGGCGGCGGGTCGTGGATTGTTGCCGAACGCTTACCGGCTCGCAGTGATCTTGTGCGTATACGCCGGGCATGCTGAACCCTTCACAGCTCTGCCGAGGGGGACGGCGGACGTCCGCACTCGGCGAGGCAAGGGGGAAGACAGGCCCATGAGGCTCTGCTTTCTGGTGGAGGAGCACTACCGGCGGGACGGGATGCCGCTCGACGTGGCGCGGCAACTCACCGCGTGGGGGCACCGGGTGGACGTGCTGCGCCCCGGGGACTCGCTGATGGTGGTCTCCGAGGCGGTGCGGGCCGGCAGTCACGACGCCTGGGTGCTCAAGACCGTCTCCGGCGGGCCAGGGCTCACCCTGCTGGAGGCGGCCGCCGCCGTGGGCCTGACCACCGTCAACGACGTGCGCTCGATCCGCGGCGTCCGGGACAAGGCGCTCGCCTCGGTCATCGCCCGTACCCGCGGCCTGCCCGTCCCGATCACCTACGCGGCCGCCCGCTGGGAGCGGCTCGCCGAGATCCCGGCCGCCGAGTACCCGCTGGTCGTCAAGCCGGCCGACGGCAGCTCGGGGCGGGGCGTCCGGCTGGTGGCCGGGCCCGACGACCTGCCCGGCCTCGGGCCCGAACTCGCGGGCGAGGGGCTGCTGATCGCGCAGCCGTACGTGCCCAACTCCGGGACGGACCTGAAGGTGTACTGCGTCGACGGCGAGTTCTTCGCGACGGAACGCTCCTCCCCCTTGCACCCCGGGCAGGGCGTGCGCGAACGGCAGGTGCCGCTGCCGACGAGCGTGGCGCGGATCGCGGCACAGGTGGGCGAGGTGTTCGGGCTGGACCTGTACGGGCTCGACGTGCTGCTCGGGCCGGACGGGCCGGTGGTGGTGGACGTCAACGACTTCCCGAGCTTCCGGCAGGTGCCGGACGCGGTGGCCCGGGTCGCCCGGGCGGTGCTGCGGCTCGCGCGCAGCGGGACGGCCGTGTCGGCGCCCGCGCTGGTGCCGGCGGGCGGCGACTCGTGCGGCCGACTGGGGCTCGTGGACGGTGGCTTGCTGTGAGGGTCGGGCTGATCGCGCGAGACCCGGGGCACCCGGTGCTCGCGGCCGCCGCCGAGGTGCTGGTGCGGCGCGGGTGCGAGGTGGAGGTCGTTCCGCCCGGCGGCGGGGTGGGGGTCGTTCCGCTCGGCGGCGGGGTGGGGGCGCTTGCCGATGTCTATCTGCTCAAGGCCCGTACGCCGCAAGCGCTCTCCCTGGCGAGGGAGTTGGAGCGGCGGGGTGCGGTCGTGGTCAACTCGGCGGCGGCGACGGAGCTCTGCCAGGACCGGGTGCGGATGGCGGAACTCGCCCTGGGCGCCGGGCTGCCGTTCGCGGCGACCGTAGCGGCTGGACGGCTGGGCGAACTCGCGCTTCCGGCTTGCCCGTTCGTGGTCAAGAGCCGGCACAGCCGACGGCGCGACCTGGTCGCACGGGTCGACGGCGCGGCCCGGCTGCGGGAACTCGTCGAGCGCTGGCCGGAGGAGGAGGTGGTCACCCAGCCGTACCTGCCGGGGAGCGGCTGGGACCAGAAGCTGTGGGTGGTCGACGGGCGGGTGTTCGCGGCTCGGCGGCGCTCCGAACTGTCCCCGGACGAGGGTGAGTCCGGGGCGGCGGGGGAGTGGGAGCCGTCCGCCGGGCTGGCCGCGCTGGCGCTGCGGGTGGGGGAGGTGTTCGGGCTCGACGTGTACGGGATCGACCTGCTGGACGGGGCGGCGGAGCCGGTCATCGTGGACGTCAACGCGTTCCCGGGGGTGCGCGGGCGGCCGGGTGCGCCGGAGGCGCTCGCCGGGCTGGCGTTGCGGCTGGCTGCGGAGCGGGCGGCTGCGGGGTGGGCGACGTCGGGGCGGGCGGCTGCGGAGCGGGGTCGGGTTTCGGCGGGGCGGGGTCGTTAGGCTGGCTGGCGCCCCCGAACAGCCGGGGCGAACGGCGAGAGAAGACGGAACGTTGCTGCAGGACATCGAGCCCTACCTGGCCTGCCCCCATTGCGCGCAGGCCCTCACCCGGCACGAGCGCAGCCTGCGCTGCCCCGCCGGGCACAGCTTCGACCTCGCCAAGCAGGGCTACGTCAGCCTCCTCGCCGGGGACGCCCACACCGGCACCGGCGACACCGCCGAGATGGTCGCCGCCCGCGCCGACTTCCTCGCCGCCGGCCACTACCGGCCGATCGCCGACGCCCTCGCCGAGGCCGCTTCCGCCGCTTCCGCCGCCCCGGAGGGCCTGGTCGCCGACCTCGGCGCCGGCACCGGCCACTACCTGGCCCACGTCCTCGACGCCCTGCCCGGCCGGGTCGGCGCGGCGCTCGACATCTCCAAGTACGCGCTGCGCCGCGCCGCCAAGGCCCACCCCAGGATCGGCGCCGTGGTCTGCGACGCCTGGCGTCCGCTGCCGCTGCGGGACGCCTCCGCCGACCTGATGCTCAACGTGTTCGCCCCGCGCAACGGACCCGAGATCCGCCGGGTGCTGCGCCCCGGCGGCACCCTGCTCCTGGTCTCGCCCACCGCCCGCCACCTGCGCGAACTCGTGGCCGCGCTCGGGCTGTTGTCGGTGGACGAGGACAAGCAGCGCCGGATCGACGAGAAGCTCGGCCCCCATCTGACGCCGATGGAGCAGCGGGAGGTCGAGTTCACCCTGCGGCTCGCCCCGCAGGACGTCCGTACCGTCGTCGGCATGGGCCCGAGCGCCTGGCACACCGACCCGGACCGGCTCGCCGCCGCCCTGGCGGGCCTGCCGGACCCGGTCGAGGTGACCGCCTCGGTGACGGTGGCCGGGTACCGGCGGCCCTAGCCAGGTCATCGCGTCGGGGCGTGGCCGCACGTTGGGATGAATCTTCTGAGCAGGCACGTTTCTCCCGATCGGGGTGCGGCTAACGTCCGACGGGTGAACCGCGACGCCGCCGCGCCCGCCGGGCCGGCCCATCTGCGACCGGGCGCTCCGGGGCCCGACCGGCCGCCCGTGCCACGTCCCACCGTTGAGGAGCTCCGGCTCACCGCCTTCAAGTCGTACCGGCGCGCCGTCCTGCCGCTCGCGCCGCTCACCGTGCTGCACGGACCGGCCGGGGTGGGCAAGTCCAACGCCCTCGACGCGCTGGCCGTGCTGTCCAGGCTCGCCCTCGGAGAGGAGATCGCCGACTCCCTGGACGGGCTGCCGGACCGCACGGGCCCGCTCGCCGCGCCCGTGCGCGGGGGCCTGGACGGGTGCGTGCCGCACGGGCGGGACGCTGTCATCCTGGGCTGTACCGTCCGCTCGCCGCGCGGCCGGATCCGGCTCGACCTGGTGATCCGCACCGACGGCCCGGTCCGGATCGCCCGGGAGTCGCTCAGCCTCGACGGCCGGACGCTGGTGGACACCGGCGAGCAGGACGTGCGCAGCCGGCGCGTCAACGTCTGCTGGCACAACGACACCCGGCAGGGCGACATCCGGGCGCCGCTCCCCAGCGGCACCATGATCACCGCGCAGCTGCCGCTGCGGGTGGCCGGCTCCTCCACCGGCGAGCGACTGGTCCTGGCCGCCGTAGAGGACCTGCTCACCGCGCTGCGCGAGGTCTTCCCGCTGCACCCCGTCCCGGCGCTGATGCGTGGCTGGGCCAAGGCCGATCCGCAGGCCCGGCTGCGCAGCAACGCCGCCAACATCTCGGCCCTGATCAACCGGCTCAGCAACGAGTGCCCGCGCCGGTACGGGCAGCTGCTGCGGGCCGTCCAGGCCGCCGCGCCGCACCCGCTGCTCGGGCTCACCCTCGCGGAGCGCGAGAGCGGGGGCGTGCGGCGGGTGCTCGCCGTCTTCGACGAGGGCGTGCTCGGACGCACCGGGGCCGACCAGGCCTCCGACGGCATGCTGCGCCACCTCGCCTTCGCGGCGGTGCTGCTGACCGGGGCCGGGGTGCTCGACCTCGACGTGGCCGCGGAGGTGCCCTGGGCGCACCGCCAGCTCACCGTGCTCGCCGAGGACCTCGGGGCCGGGCTCGCCACCGAGCAGACCGCCTCGCTGCTGCGGCTGGCGCGGGACATGGCGGGGCGCAACCAGTTGAGGGTGGTGGCCGCGCTGCAGGAGCCGACGGCGGCGCGGGAGGCGTTCGGGGCGGGCGAGGAGGGGTGGGGGGCGGCGGCGCTGGTGGAGTGCCGGCGCGATCCGGGGTCGGGGTTCACGGTGCTGCGGCCGGAGGCGGCCCGGGTGCCGGCGCAGTGTGCTCGCGGGGACGGGGACGGGGACGGGGACGAGGGCCGGGACGGGGGCGCCTCGGAGGTGGTGGGGGGCGCGGATGCGGTAGACCTGGGGGCGTGAACGAGCGAGAGACGGGGCCGGGGGAGCGGGGCGTGGCGGCGGAGCTGACATTGGAGGGCCTTCGGCAGCGGCTGGTGGACTTCGCGGCGGCCCGGCGCTGGGAGCCTTACCACACGCCGAAGAACCTGGCGGCGGCGCTGAGCGTGGAGGCGGGGGAGCTGCTGGAGATCTTCCAGTGGCTCACGCCCGAGCAGACGTCCGCGGTGATGTCCGACCCGGAGCGGGCGCACCGGGTGCGCGACGAGGTCGCGGACGTGCTCGCGTACCTGGTGCAGTTCTGCACGGTGGTCGGGGTGGATCCGCTGGAGGCGCTCGCGGCCAAGATCGAGCGCAACGAGCACCGCTTCCCGGTGCCGGGAGGGGCGGCTGACGTCAACCCTGACGTGGGCTGATCACCCTTGTGAGGGGCGGAAGTTATCCACAACCCCGGGGTTTTCCACAGCTTCGGAATTGATGGATGCGGGTTGACCGGCTTGCCCGCACGCTTTCGCCGTGACCACTCGACCGCCCCGGTGCGGCGGTCGGGGGCGACGGCGACAGCGAGCGGAAGGAGCGGGGCCCATGGAGGCACTGCGACTGATCAGAACGGCCCGGCACGCCCTGGCCGAGGCCAGACACGTACCGGATGTGTTGGCCGAGGCGCGGCAGGTCGCGCTGCTCACCGAGGCGGTGGGTGCCAGGCTGGCGGAGTCGGAGGACGAGGAGTTGGCCGGGCTCGGCCAGCAGCTCTCCGAGGCGGGGGCGCACGCGGCGGTCTGCCTGGACAGGTCCGTCGCCGGCGGCACCCTGGTGAGCGGCGGACGGGCCGGGCGGCTCACCGAACTCGGCGAACTGGCGCCGACGTTGGGAGCGCTGGACGATCTGCTGAGGGAGGCCGGGGAGACGCTCGTGGTGCTGGCCTGCGGAGCCGACACCGAGAGTCTCTACTGGACGTGCATCGACGGTGTCGACGCGATGTCGGAGTGCAAGGACGTGACCGCCCGGTTGCGGGAGGCGGTCGACCGGGGCGGAGGAGCGGAGCGTACGGCGCTCGGTGGCGCGGAGCCGGAACGGGCCGGTCACGGTTCGCCGTTACTCGTGGTCCGGCTCGGCCCGCCGGGTGAGGGCGGGCCGAGGGGGCAGGAGCGGGCGCCGGACTGCCGGGTGCCCGGCGCGGTCGAGGCCTCGGAGCTCTCGGTGCCGGCCGGGTAGGCGGCGGCAGGGGTGGTGTGCCGGGTGCCGGACTGCAGTTCGGCGAGGTCCGCGGTCACCGAGGCGAGCAGTTCCTGCATCTGCTCCAGCAGGCTCTTGGGGGTCGCGGGCCCGGCTGTGGCGCCGGTGGCCGAGCCCGTCGGGCTGCTCGGGAGCTGCGGCGGGGCAGAGGGTTCGGACATGACGGGACCTTTTCGGATCGGTGGTGCGGTGTGCCGCAGCGACCAACGAACCGTTCCGGCGGGCGGTCACCGCGTACCACCCGATGCGGTCCAACTCCGGTACGCCGTAGGCCTCTCGGGTGAGCCGGGGTTGCCGCGGCGGCGCGGCCTCGGCTAGGGGCCGGGCCGACGGCGGAGCTCAGGGCGCGACGGGAGGGACGGCGAAAGGAGTCGAGAGCGACTGCCAAAGGAGTGGGAGGAAGAGGGAAAGGGGGAGAACCCACCCCTTGCCACTCTCAACATATAGCGCACCGGGGGTCTTGCGGCAAGGCCCCGGTGATGGCGCAGAATCGCTGACCTCAGATCGGAGCTGATGCCATGAATCCCCTGACCACCAGTGCTTTCGACCTTCCCGAGCGCCTTTCCGCCAAGGCCGACCCGGCGCTGATCGCGGGCGACGAGCGGCACTTCGCGGACATCGCGGAGAGCCTGGAGCGGGCGATCGCCGAACTGTCCGACCAACTCGACGCGGTGCGCCGGGCTCCGGGCGGTGCCGGGCAGGCGGCGATGGACCGGGACATCGAGGTCCACCGGCTGAGCGGCCGACTGCGCGCCCTGCGCCGCTACGGCCTGGACCTGTGCCTCGGGCGCGTCGTCGCCGCGGACGACGAGGAGCCGGTGTACATCGGCCGGTTCGGGCTCACCGACAGCGAGGGCCGCCGGCTGCTGGTCGACTGGCGCTCGCCCGCGGCCGAGCCGTTCTTCGCGGCCACCCACGCCGACCCGATGGGTCTGGTGAGCCGCCGCCGGTACCGCTGGACCCGCGGGCGGATCGCCGACTACTGGGACGAGGTGTTCACCGCCGACGGCCTGGAGGGGCACGCCGCGCTGGACGACCAGTCCGCCTTCATCGCCAGCCTGGGCACCAACCGCTCGGCCCGGATGCGGGACGTGCTCGGCACCATCCAGGCCGACCAGGACGCCATCATCCGGGCCGGCTCGCGCGGCGCCCTGGTGGTCGACGGCGGCCCCGGTACCGGCAAGACCGTCGTCGCGCTGCACCGCTCCGCCTACCTCCTGTACTCCGACCCCCGCCTCGGCCACCGGCGCGGCGGCGTGCTGTTCGTCGGCCCGCACCAGCCGTACCTGGCCTATGTCGCCGACGTCCTGCCCAGCCTCGGCGAGGAGGGCGTGCGGACCTGCACCGTGCGGGACTTGCTCCCCGAGGGCGCGGGTGCGGCGCCGGAGGCCGACCCGGAGGTGGCCCGGCTGAAGTCCTCCGTCGACATGGTGAAGGCGATCGAGAAGGCCGTCCGGTTCTACGAGGAGCCGCCCACCGAGGGGATGGTGGTCACCACCTACTGGTCCGACCTCTGGCTGAGCGCCGAGGACTGGGTCGAGGCCTTCGACGCCCCGGACCCGGGCACCCCACACAACGAGGCGCGCGAGCAGATCTGGGACGAGCTGGTCTCGATCCTGATGGACAAGCTGGAGCAGGACGAGGAGGAGGTCTCGCCCGAGCTGTTCCGGCGCTCGCTGCGGCAGGACCGGGAGCTGGTCGAGACGCTGAACCGCGCCTGGCCGCTGCTCGACGCGACCGACCTGGTCGGCGACCTCTGGTCGGTGCCCGCCTACCTGCGGATGTGCGCGCCCCACCTCGCCCCCGAGGAGGTCCGCGCGCTCCAGCGCAAGCACGCCCCGCAGGCCTGGACGGTCTCCGACCTGCCGCTCCTGGACGCGGCCCGCCAGCGGCTCGGGGACCGCGAGGCCACCCTGCGCCGGAACCGCCACCAGGCCTCGGTGGCCGCCGAGCGGGCGCGGATGGCCGACGTGATCGGCGACCTGCTCCAGGCCGACGACGACGGCGAGGGCGCGGTGACCATGCTGCGCGGCCGAGACCTCCAGGACACCCTGATCGACGAGGCCGCGCTGCCCGGCGCCGACGCGGAGCCGCTGGCCGGCCCGTTCGCGCACATCGTCGTGGACGAGGCCCAGGAACTCACCGACGCGGAGTGGCAGATGCTGCTGCTGCGCTGCCCGTCCCGGAGCTTCACCATCGTCGGGGACCGCGCCCAGGCCAGGCACGGCTTCACCGAGTCCTGGCAGGAGCGGCTCGAGCGGGTCGGGCTCGACCGCACCGTCCTGGCCTCGCTGAGCATCAACTACCGGACGCCGGAGGAGGTCATGGCGGAGGCCGAGCCGGCCATCCGGGCGGCCCTGCCGGACGCCAACGTGCCGACCTCGGTGCGCAGCAGCGGCATCCCGGTCAGGCACGGGGCGGTGGCGGAGCTGGACGCGGTGCTCGACACCTGGCTCGCCGAGCACGCCGAAGGGGTCGCCTGCGTCATCGGCGCCCCGGGCTTCCGGGAGCGGCCGAGGGTCCGTTCGCTCACCCCGCAGCTGGCCAAGGGCCTCGAATTCGACCTGGTCGTCCTGGTCGACCCGGAGGCGTTCGGCGAGGGCGTCGAAGGGGCGGTCGACCGCTACGTCGCGATGACCAGGGCGACCCAGCAGCTCGCCGTCCTGAGGAGCCGCTGATGGCGCGGTAGATCGCGGTAGATCGCGGTGAATACCGGGAGGGAGCGGAGAGCTTCGGGCGCCGGGGCCGGTGCGTCCCCCGGTCGAGTGACGAGGGTGCCGATCAACGGGGTGAGGAGGCCAGACTGGGACGATGGACGAGGACGAACCGCTGGCGTCGTGGGCCGCGAGGCGGGAGCAACGGCTGCGGCCGGTCGGGCAGTTGAGGGCCGTACGGCTCGCGGACGAGCAGCAGCGGGGCGCCCACGTGGCGCCGGACGAGCCGCGGCTGATCGTGCGGTGGGACGGCTACCAATGGCTGGCGGAGACGGTGGCCGAGGACTACGCCGCCGCCCAGCGGATCCTGAACGGGATCGAGGGCGACGGGGTGCGGCGGCCGCCCTACTCGGCGCCGCGGCAGCGGAAGGCGCCGGGGCGCCACCGTCGGCCGTAGGGCGCGGCGGCGGTCGGGTGCTCGGCGTGCCGGGCTCGGGCTCGGCGAGCGCCGGGTGCGGCGGGCGTGTCCGGTGCCGCGCGCACCGGGGCCGTACCGGCCACAACCCCGTAGAACGCCGAAGGGGCCCGGCGCATCCAGCACCGGACCCCGAGGGCCACTGCCCGAAGGTCAGTTGTGGGCGTGCAGGTCCGCGTTCAGACCGCCCCAGGAGCCGGAGCGGGCGATGACCTCGACCGCGCCGGTCTGCGAGTTGCGGCGGAACAGCAGGTTGTCCTGGCCGGACAGCTCGACGGCCTTGGCCACCGCGCCGTCCGGGGTGGTGACCCGGGTGCCGGCGGTGACGTACAGGCCGGCCTCGACCACGCAGTCGCTGCCCAGCGAGATGCCGATGCCCGCGTTGGCGCCGAGCAGGCAGCGCTCGCCGACCGAGACGACCTGCTTGCCGCCGCCGGACAGGGTGCCCATGATCGAGGCGCCGCCGCCGATGTCGCTGTGGTCGCCGACCACGACGCCCGCGCTGATCCGGCCCTCGACCATCGAGGTGCCGAGGGTGCCGGCGTTGAAGTTGACGAAGCCCTCGTGCATCACGGTGGTGCCGGACGCCAGGTGCGCGCCGAGCCGGACGCGGTCGGCGTGGGCGATGCGCACACCGGTCGGGGCGACGTAGTCGGTCATCCGCGGGAACTTGTCGATCCCGTAGACGGCCAGCTGGCCGCCCTGGGCGCGGACGGCGAGGCGGGCGTGCTCGACCTTGTCCACCGGGACGGGGCCGATGCTGGTCCACGCGACGTTGGCGAGCAGACCGAAGATGCCGTCCAGGTTCTGGCCGTGCGGCTTGACCAGGCGGTGGCTGAGCAGGTGCAGGCGCAGGTACACGTCGTGGGTGTCGAGCGGCTTCTCGTCCAGCGAGGCGATGGTGGTGCGCACGGCGACCACCTCGACGCCCCGGCGGGCGTCGGCGCGCAGCGCGTCGGCGGCGCCGGCGCCGAGCTCGGCCTCGGCCTGCTCGGCGGTCAGGCGGACGGTGCCGGCCGGGCCGGGCTCGGAGGCCAGGACGGGGGCGGGGAACCAGGTGTCGAGCACGGTGCCGTCGGCGGAGATGGTGGCCAGACCGGTGGCCACGGCGCCGTTCGGAAGGGAGGTGGATTCAGCAGTCACACCGTGCACGTTAACCAATACGGCGCCCCACTGCCGAACACGCCCACCGTGCGGACGTGCCGGGCGCAGCCGCAGGCCGCCGGGCCGTGCGGAGGGAAATCCCGGTGCTCGGAGGCCGTGTGCTGGGCATACTTCGGCGGGTGTTCATGTCGATCTCCACCACCGGCAGCGCCGAGGTCCCGGCCACGGATCTCGGGTTCCTGCTGCACAAGCATCCCGGCAAGGTCCAGCGGTTCACGACGTCGCACGGCGAGGCCCACGTCTTCTACCCCGAGGCGAGGGACGAGGTCTGCACGGCGGCGCTGCTACTGGACATCGACCCGATCGCCCTCGTCCGCAAGGGTCGGGGCAACGGCAAGAGCCGCGGCGGCTCGCCCGACTTCGCCCTCGCGCAGTACGTCAACGACCGCCCGTACGCCGCGTCCTCGCTGCTCGCGGTGGCGCTGCGGACGGTGTTCCGGTCCGCGATGAGGGGCGCCTGCCCGGCCCGCCCCGAACTTCCGAGGCAGGCCCGCCCGCTGCGGATCGAGCTGCCCGCCGTGCCCGCGAACAGCCCGGGCGAGGGCGGCGGCCCGGCCATGGTGGCCCGGCTGTTCGAACCGCTGGGCTGGCGGGTCGAGGCGACGGCGATCCCGCTGGACGAGGCCTTCCCGGAGTGGGGCGAGTCCCGCTACGTGCGGATCGCGCTCTCCTCGGAGTCCGTACGGCTCGCCGACGCGCTTCAGCAGCTGTACGTGCTGCTGCCGGTGCTGGACGGCGCCAAGCACTACTGGGTCGCCCCGGACGAGGTGGACAAGCTGCTCGCCGCCGGCGAGGGCTGGCTGGCCGCCCACCCGGAGCGCGCCCTGATCGCCCGCCGCTACCTGTCCCGGCGCTGGTCGCTGACCCGGGCGGCGATGGAGTGCTTGGAGCTGGCCCGGCTGGCCGAGGCGGACGACCGCGAGGTCGAGGAGATCGACAACGCGGTCGACGACCGGCCGGAGGAGGAGAGCACCGGAACCACCGACGCCACCCAGACCACCGACGCCACCCAGACCACCGACACCACCCAGACTGCCCGGACCACCGAGACCGCCCGGACCACCGAGACCGCCGAGAACAGCGAGCGACGGGAGCCCCGGCTGCCCTCCCTCGCCGAGCAGCGCCGTGCCGCGGTCCTTGCCGCCCTGGGTGAGACCGGCGCGGCCCGGGTCGCCGACCTCGGCTGCGGCCAGGGCGAGCTGATCGGCGAGCTGCTGAAGGACGCCCGGTTCACCGACATCCTCGGCGTGGACGTCTCCGCGCGGGCGCTGCGGGCGGCGAACCGCAAGCTGCGCCTGGAACGCCTGCCCGAGCGGCAGGCGGCCCGGGTGACGCTGGCACAGGGCGCGCTGACCTACACCGACGCCCGGCTGAAGGGCTACGACGCGGCGGTGCTGTGTGAGGTGATCGAACACCTGGACCTGCCGCGGCTGCCCGCCCTGGAGTACGCGGTGTTCGGCGCCGCCCGCCCGAAGGCCGTCGTGGTCACCACGCCCAACGTGGAGTACAACGTCCGCTGGGAGAGCCTCCCGGCGGGCAGCGTCCGGCACGCAGACCACCGTTTCGAGTGGTCCCGCGCCGAGTTCCGCGCCTGGGCCGAGAAGGTCGCGGCCGCGTACGGCTACACGGTCGAGCTGCGCCCGGTCGGCCCCGAGGACGAGGAGGTCGGCGCCCCGACCCAACTCGCCCTGTTCCGCTCCGGCTCCGGTACCGGCCGGACCACCACGGCCGCCACCACCACGGCCGCCACCACCACGGCCACCAACGCCACGACGACCATCACCACGGCCATCAACACCACGACGCCCGAAGGAGGCGGACCTCGATGACCAACGACGAAACCGGGAGCACCACCACCCCCCGCCGCCTCCCCGTCACCGACGTCTCCCTCGTCGTCCTGATCGGCACCAGCGGCGCGGGCAAGTCCAGCTTCGCCCGCCGCCACTTCCTGCCCACCCAGGTGGTCTCCTCCGACTTCTGCCGCGGCCTGGTCGCCGACGACGAGAACGACCAGTCAGCCTCCGCCGAGGCCTTCGACCTCCTGCACTACATCGTCGGCAAGCGCCTCGCGGCCGGCCGCCTCACCGTCGTGGACGCCACCAACGTCCAGCCGGAGGCCCGTAAGCAGCTGGTCAGGATCGCCCGCGAGCACGACGTGCTGCCGATCGCGATCGTGCTGGACGTCCCGCCCGGCGTGTGCGCCGAGCGCAACCGCTCCCGCCCGGACCGCCAGCTGGCCGCCCACGTCGTCCCGCGGCAGAACCGCGAGCTGCGCCGTTCGCTGCGCGACCTGGAGCGCGAGGGCTTCCGCAAGGTGCACATCCTACGTGGTGAGGCCGAGGTGGCGGCCGCCGAGATCGAGCTGGAGAAGCGCTACAACGACCTGCGCCACCTCACCGGCCCGTTCGACATCGTCGGCGACATCCACGGCTGCCGCTCCGAGCTGGAGACCCTGCTCACCCGCCTCGGCTACACCCTCACCCGGGACGCCGAGGGCCGCCCGGTGGACGCGGCCCACCCCGCGGGCCGCACCGCCGTCTTCGTCGGCGACCTGGTCGACCGTGGCCCCGACACCCCGGGCGTGCTGCGCCTGGTGATGGGGATGGTGGCGGCCGGTCACGCGATCTGTGTGCCCGGCAACCACGAGAACAAGCTCGGCCGGGCGATGGACGGCAAGAAGGTCACCGTCTCGCACGGCCTCCAGGAGTCGCTGGACCAGCTGGCCGGGGAGAGCGAGGAGTTCCGGGCCGAGGTGCGCGCCTTCATGCGCGGCCTGGTCAGCCACTACCTGCTGGACGGCGGCGCCCTGGTGGTCTGTCACGCCGGCCTGCCGGAGAAGTACCACGGCCGCAACTCCGGCCGGGTCCGCTCGCATGCCCTGTACGGGGAGACCACCGGCGAGACCGACGAGTACGGCCTGCCGGTGCGCTACCCCTGGGCCGAGGAGTACCGGGGCCGGGCGCTGGTGGTCTACGGCCACACCCCGGTGCCGAGCGCGAGCTTCGTCAACAACACCATCTGCCTGGACACCGGCTGCGTCTTCGGCGGCAGCCTGACCGCGCTGCGCTACCCCGAGCGCGAGCTGGTGAGCGTCGAGGCCGAGCAGGAGTGGTACGCGCCGGTGCGTCCGCTGCTCACCGACGCGCCGGGCGCCCGCGAGGGCCGTCCGCTGGACCTCGCCGACGTGGCCGGACGCCGGACCGTGGAGACCGGCCTGCACGGGCGGGTCGCCGTCCGGGAGGAGAACGCGGTGGCCGCGCTGGAGGTGATGAGCCGCTTCGCGCTGGACCCGAGGCTGCTCACCTACCTGCCGCCGACCATGGCGCCGAGCCCGACCTCCCGCCGGGACGGCTACCTGGAGCACCCGGAGGAGGCCTTCCTCGCCTACCGTGCGGACGGTGTCCGGCACCTGGTCTGCGAGGAGAAGCACATGGGTTCGCGCGCGGTGCTGCTGGTCGCCCGGGACGACGCCGCGCTGGAGCGGCGCTTCGGGGTGGCGGGGCCGGGTGCGATCTGGACCCGGACCGGCCGGGCCTTCCTCAACGACGGGGAGCTGACCGGAGCCGTGCTCGGGCGGGTCCGCGAGGCCGCCGAACGCGCCGGGCTGTTCGAGGAGTTGGGCACCGACTGGCTGCTGCTGGACGCCGAGCTGATGCCCTGGTCACTGAAGGCGGTGGAGCTGCTGCGCCGTCAGTACGCGGCGGTCGGCGCGGCGGCCGGAGCCGCCCTGCCCGAGGTGCTGTCCGCGCTGGAGCGGGCCGCCGGGCGCGGGCTGGACCTCGCGGAGCTGACCGATCGCCAGCGCCGACGCGCCGCCGACGCGGCGGCGTTCACCGAGGCCTACCGACGCTACTGCTGGCCGACAGAGGGGCTGTCGGGCATCCGGCTCGCGCCGTTCCAGCTGCTGGCCGCCGAGGGGGCGAACCTCGCGGTGCGCCCGCACGACGAGCACCTGGCCTGGATCGACCGCCTGGTGGACGCCGACGAGCGGAACGCCGGCGCCGGGAACGCGGCCGCAGACACCACCGACGCAGGCACCACCGCCGCCGGCACCACCGACGCAGGCACCACCGCCGCCGGGAACGCGGCCGGGAAGGAGCCGATGCTGCACCGCACCGGCCGAGTCCTGGTGGACACCGAGGACGAGGCCTCGATGGCCGCCGCCACAGCCTGGTGGGAGGAGCTGACCGGCGCGGGCGGTGAGGGCATGGTGGTCAAGCCGCTGGCCTCGGTGGCGCGGACGGTGCGCGGCGAGGGCCGTCCGGGCGGGCTGGTGCAGCCGGGTGTGAAGGTGCGCGGCCGGGAGTACCTGCGGATCATCTACGGCCCGGACTACACCAGGCACCTGGACCGGCTGCGCCAGCGCTCGCTGGGCCACAAGCGCTCGCTGGCGCTGCGCGAGTACGCGCTGGGCCTGGAGGCGCTGGACCGGCTGGCGGCCGGTGAGCCGCTGTGGCGGGTGCACGAGCCGGTGTTCGCGGTGCTGGCGCTGGAGTCCGAGCCGGTCGATCCGCGCCTGTAGCGGGGGCGGCAGGCCGGCGGCGAGGACCTCCGGAGCGGCCGGCGAAGGGGGAGTCCGACCCCGGGCTCCCCCTTCGTTCACCGCCATTCTGTATAGAAATTCCACTTATCGTATACACTTGCCAGCTTCCCCGTAGTCCCGTCACCCCAGGAGCCCGGTATGGCCTTCAACCTCCGGAACAGGCACTTCCTCAAGGAGCTCGACTTCACGCCCCAGGAGTTCCGCTTCCTGGTGGACCTCGCCGCCGGGCTCAAGGCGGCCAAGTATGCGGGCACCGAGCAGCCCCGGCTACGCGGCAAGAACATCGCGCTGATCTTCGAGAAGACCTCCACCCGCACCCGCTGCGCCTTCGAGGTCGCCGCCCACGACCAGGGCGCCACCACCACCTACCTGGACCCGGCCGGCTCGCAGATCGGTCACAAGGAGTCGGTGAAGGACACCGCCCGGGTGCTGGGCCGGATGTTCGACGGGATCGAGTACCGCGGCCACGGCCAGGAGATCGTCGAGGAGCTGGCCGAGTACGCCGGCGTCCCGGTCTGGAACGGCCTGACCGACGAGTGGCACCCCACCCAGATGCTGGCCGACGTGCTCACCGTCACCGAGCACACCGCCAAGCCGCTCACCGAGGTCGCCCTCGCCTACCTGGGCGACGCCCGCTCCAACATGGGCAACTCGCTGCTGGTGACCGGCGCTCTGCTCGGCATGGACATCCGGATCGTCGCGCCGCGCGCCCTCTGGCCGACCGAGGACGTGCGCAAGGCCGCCCAGCAGCTGGCCGAGGAGACCGGCGCGCGGATCATCCTGACCGAGGACGTGGCCGAGGGCGTGGCCGGCGCCGACTTTCTCTACACCGACGTCTGGGTGTCGATGGGCGAGCCCAAGGAGGTCTGGGCAGAGCGGATCGAGCTGCTCAAGCCGTACCAGGTGTCGATGGACACCGTCCGGGCGACCGGCAACCCGGACGTGAAGTTCTTGCACTGCCTGCCCGCGTTCCACGACCTCGGCACCGTGGTCGGACGGCAGATGTACGAGGTGACCGGCATGACCGAGCTGGAGTGCACCGACGAGCTGTTCGAGTCGGCGCACTCCATCGTGTTCGACCAGGCCGAGAACCGCCTGCACACCATCAAGGCGGTCCTGGTCGCCACCCTGGGCTCCTGAGCGAACGGTCCGGCTGTCCCCCGGGAGCCGACCGGCTACTTCTCCAGCCGGACGCAGGCCACCCGGTCGCCCGCCGCGTGCGGCCCGGCCGGGGTGCCCGCGTGCAGCACCAGCGAGCGCGCCTCGCCCGGCCGCGGCTGCCAGTCCACCGCGGCCGAGGCGGTGTCCCCGCCCCGCTCGTCGGTGCGCAGCACCAGCCGCAGCTCGTTGCGGTCGTTGGCGTACGCCGGGTCGGTGGACGGCTGCACCGGGTCGACCACGTCCTGGTAGTGCGGGCCGGAGGCGGCCGGGTCCGCCCCGCAGCCGCCGGTGTGCAGGTGCACCGGGAACTCGTGGCCGGGGGCGAGCCCGGCCACCGTCAGGGTGACCACCGTCCGCCCGGGCACCGAGCGGTCGGTGACCATCCGGGCGTGCGAGCCGTACGGCACCAGGTCGTCCGCGTAGCTGATCGCGGCCGGCGGGACGAAGGCGGTCGCCGGGTCGAAGTGGGCTTCCAGGACGGAGACCGGCGAGGCGGCGGGGGCGAGCAGGGCCAGCGGCAGCAGGGCGGCGGCGAACGGAGCGGGCATCGGGACTGGCCTTCCACGGGCAGGGCGACGGTCACCCTGCTAACGCGGCCGGAGCACCGAGGACACCGTCAGTCCGCCTCGCGCCTGGCGCTGAGGACACCCTGAGCCCGCCTCGCGCCTCGCGCCGAGGGCACCCTCAGTCCGCGTCCCGCCGGATCCCCCGGATCTCGCAGCGCGGCCCGCTGGCCCGCATCAGCCGCAGGTCTGCGGTGACCAGCGGCACCCCGTACTGCTCGGCGACCGCGACGTACGCGGCGTCGTCAGGCGTGAGGTTGTCCTTGAGCTCCCAGATCCGGCCGAGCAGCGGCGCCACTTCGACCTTGCGGATCCTCACCGCCGCGAGTTCCCCGGTGAGTTCGGCGACCCGCTCGGCGGTCAGCTCCTTGGCCAGGTAGAGCCCGCGCAGCGACTGCATCACCTCGATGACGATGTGCTCGGGCGCCAACCACTCGCCGTCGGAGGCGAGTTCGGCCCGGGCCCGGGCCCCGCGCGGGCCCTGGTCGGCGAGCGCCAGCACCAGCGCGGATGCGTCCACCACGATCATCGCCGACCCCCTCTGCCAGTCACCACACCGGCCACCGTACCCGGCGGGCCCTCAGCCGGTGGAGCCGGGCTTCGGGGTCGCGGAGCCGGACGGCGCGGTGCGCCCCGGAGTGTCGTCGTGGAACGGCCGGATCGTCTGCTCGGCCTGCTTCGCCTGCTCGGGGGTGATCCACTGCTGCAGGTCGGCGGACATCGCGGCGGCCTTCAACTGGTCGAGGCTGAGTGGCAGCCCGTCCCGGACCACCTGGACCTTGGCGTGCTCGGCGACCTCTGCCGTGTTGATGGCGCTGACCGTCACCCTGGCCTGGTCGGGCCGCAGCACGCTGACCTCGCGCGAGAGGACGTCGCCCACCACCCGTTCGACGAGCAGCAGCCGGCCGCCGCCCGGGAGCACGCTGTCGGAGCAGTAGCGGAACTGGTTGCCGTGGTTCAGCGCGTCACAGCTGAACAGGCCGTCCAGGCCGGGGCGGGAGCTGGGGTCGAGGTGGGTGCCGAGGTTCCCCTCGATCATGATCCGGACGTCGGCCGGGCCGGCGCCGTCGTCGTAGAGCGTGCTGGCCATGACCAGGACGCTTCCGGGGTCCTCGGCGTTCGCCTTGATCAGGGCGGAGTGGCCGGAGTAGCCGGAGGTCCGTCCGTCCGAGGGCAGCGCCCGGGTCAGGACGGACAGCGCGGCGCGGCCGGTCAGGGCGACCTTGCCGGCGTGGGGGCCGCTGCCCGGCAGCGGCGGCTCGGTGGTGTCGTCCGTCCGCTGGAGCGGCTGCGGGAACCGCCGGCTGGGGGTCGGCGCGGGGGAGGAGGTGGCGCTCGGGGAGGCGGTGGCGCTCGGGGAGGCGGTGGCGGAGGAAGCGGCGACTGCGGCCGCACCCCCGTCCCCGCCGTCCGTCCGCAGGGCGACCGTGCCCCCGACGGCCAGCGCGGCCACCGCGGTCACGGCGACGGCCGTCGTCAGCCGGCGCCGGCGCCGGATCGAGCGGCCCTGTGCGGCCGCGCCGGCGACCAGCGGGCCCAGGTCCAGGCCGACGCCGTCCATCGCCTGTTCGAAGGTGGTGGACAGCTTCCGGCCGTCCGCGTCCGGTTCGTTCATGGTCGGGTTCCTTTCAGATACCTGGTGGGGGGACACGCCTCAGGAGCGGGTGAGCTGCTCGGCCGCGTCCGGGCCGAGGACCGTGCGCAGCCGGCCGAGGGCGCGCAGGGCCTGGCTGCGCACCGCCCCGGTGCTCAGGCCGAGTTCGGCGGCGGTCTCCTCGACGCTGCGGTCCTCCCAGTAGCGCAGGACGAGTACGGCCCGGTCCCGGGGCTGAAGTTCGGCGAGGGCGGTGAGCAGGGTGACGCGCAGTGCCGGGTCGCCCTCGGGGGAGACGCCCTCCGGCAGTTCGCCGAGGGCCGGTCGTTCGCCGGTGCGGCGCAGCCGGCGGTGGGAGAGGTAGGAGCGGACGAGTGTGCTGCGGGCGTACGCGTCCTGGTTCTCGGCCCGGCGGACCTTGGACCAGGAGGCGTAGAGCTTGGCCAGGGTGACCTGGGTGAGGTCCTCGGCGAGGTGCCAGTCGCCGCACAGCAGTACGGCGGTGCGGAAGAGTCGCTGCCCCCGGCTGTGCGCGAAGCTCTCGAACTCCGCGCTCTCCTCGGCCCGTCGCGTCTTCCTGATCACTGCTGTCCCCTCGAACCCGGTGATGTGGTGGGCTCCGCACCATCTGCGCACGGCGCGCCCTCTGCGCACGGCTAGACGCCCGAACCCGGAGACCGCGTTACGGGCCGTCGGCGGTCAGATCCCGAGCAGCAGCCCCGCCAGCAGCGAGGCCGCGTTGGCGGTGAGGGAGGCGATCCAGGACAGCGGGGCGCGCGGGCGCAGTCCGGTGATCGGGCACAGCAGCAGTGCCTCGACCACGACGACCGACGTCTCGCTGAGCGCGAAGCCCGTCCAGTGCGCTGCGGCGGGCCCGTCGGTCCAGTGCCGGAGGGTCCACCAGAGCAGCGGATGCGTCACCAGGTTGACCAGCACGCCGGCTGCGGCGGCCCGCGCCGGGCGCACCCGCCCGATCCGGGTGAGGGCGGCGGTGTAGACGGGCGTCTCGGTCAGCAGGGTGAGGGCGAGGGCCACCGGGTAGCGCACGGCGGGGATGGTGCCACGGGGAGGGGGAGCATGGCGACCACGGGGATCCGAGCGGGCACCGGAGTCGGCCCCTGGCCCGCGCCCGGCCCGACGGCCCGGCTGTCCGCCGCGCCGTTCGCGGGCTTCGCGCTGTCGGCCGTACTGGCGCTGGCGCTGGCCCTGCGCGCGCCGACCGGTCTGGCGGTGCTGGGTCTGGCCGCCTTCGGCCTGCTGCACAGCGTGCTGGAACTGCGCTACGTGGCCGCGCTGCTGGCCCTGTTGTTCGCCGTGGATTACGCCCAGGGGCGCTCGGTGTACGCGGCGCTGGCCGGTTACCACGCCTATCTGGAGTTCCCCGTGCTGCTGATGTCGGTCCTGGGCCTGGGCGCGGACCAGGCGGATGAGGAGGAGAAGGAATGAGCACGATGACCCTGCTGGCGGACATCGCCCCCTCGCCGACCGGCGGCTCCGGTGGTGAGCTGGTGGTGGTGCTGTTGGTGGCGGCCGCCGTCGTGGCGGGAGCGGTCTGGCTGATCCGGCTGGAGCGCAAGCGCCGCGGCCCGGACGGCCGGTGACCTGCGCCGTCGTACCCCGGGGCATGCCTGCGGTGGTGATGGCGGCGGCATGCACTATGGTTTATCTCGACATCGAGATAACTGCCCCTTACGATATATCTCGACATCAAGATACTTGCCGAGAGGCGCTCGCCGCCGATGCGGGCAAGGTCAGCCTAAGTAAGGCTGACCTTACCACCGCGTGACGGCCGGATTAAGCACGAAGCACCCAGAAGGAGTCAGTCGTGTCCGCGAACAGCTTCGACGCCCGCAGCTCGCTGCAGGTGGGCGACGAGTCGTACGAGATCTTCAAGCTCTCCGCCGTCGAGGGTTCCGAGCGGCTGCCTTACAGCCTCAAGGTGCTGCTGGAGAACCTGCTCCGCACGGAGGACGGCGCGAACATCACCGCCGACCACATCCGCGCCCTCGGCAACTGGGACGCTGACGCCCAGCCGAGCCAGGAGATCCAGTTCACCCCGGCCCGCGTGATCATGCAGGACTTCACCGGTGTGCCGTGCGTGGTCGACCTCGCCACCATGCGTGAGGCCGTCAAGGAGCTGGGCGGCGACCCGGCCAAGATCAACCCGCTGGCCCCGGCCGAGCTGGTCATCGACCACTCCGTCATCGCCGACAAGTTCGGCACCAAGGACGCCTTCACCCAGAACGTCGAGATCGAGTACGGCCGCAACAAGGAGCGCTACCAGTTCCTGCGCTGGGGCCAGACCGCCTTCGACGAGTTCAAGGTCGTCCCGCCGGGCACCGGCATCGTCCACCAGGTGAACATCGAGCACCTGGCCCGCACCGTCATGGTCCGCGGCGGCCAGGCCTACCCGGACACCTGCGTCGGCACCGACTCGCACACCACCATGGTCAACGGCCTGGGCGTGCTGGGCTGGGGCGTCGGCGGCATCGAGGCCGAGGCCGCGATGCTGGGCCAGCCGGTCTCCATGCTGATCCCGCGCGTGGTCGGCTTCAAGCTGACCGGCCAGCTGCCGGCCGGCACCACCGCCACCGACCTGGTGCTCACCATCACCGAGATGCTGCGCAAGCACGGTGTGGTCGGCAAGTTCGTCGAGTTCTACGGCGACGGCATCGGCGCCATCCCGCTGGCCAACCGCGCCACCATCGGCAACATGTCGCCGGAGTTCGGCTCGACCTGCGCGATCTTCCCGATCGACGCCGAGACCATCAACTACCTGAAGCTCACCGGCCGCGACGAGCAGCAGCTCGCCCTGGTCGAGGCGTACGCCAAGGAGCAGGGCCTCTGGCACGACCCGTCGGCCGAGCCGGTCTACTCCGAGTACCTGGAGCTGGACGTCTCCACCGTCGTCCCGTCGATCTCCGGCCCGAAGCGCCCGCAGGACCGCGTGATCCTGGCCGAGGCCGCCCAGAAGTTCGCCGAGACGCTGCCGACCTACTCCGCCGAGGCCTCGAAGCCGACCGCCGTCACCGCCCCCGACGGCTCGACCTACGAGATCGACAACGGCGCGGTCGTGATCGCCTCGATCACCTCCTGCACCAACACCTCCAACCCCTCCGTCATGCTGGGCGCCGCCCTGCTGGCGAAGAAGGCCGTGGAGCGGGGCCTGCAGGTCAAGCCCTGGGTCAAGACCACCCTGGCGCCGGGCTCCAAGGTCGTCATGGACTACTACGAGAAGGCCGGCCTGCTCCCGTACATGGAGAAGCTGGGCTTCAACCTGGTCGGCTACGGCTGCGTCACCTGCATCGGCAACTCGGGCCCGCTGCCCGAGGAGGTCTCGGCCGCCGTCAACGAGTCCGACCTCGCGGTCGTCTCGGTGCTCTCCGGCAACCGCAACTTCGAGGGCCGGATCAACCCCGACGTCAAGATGAACTACCTGGCCTCCCCGCCGCTGGTGGTCGCCTACGCCCTCGCCGGCAACATGAACGTCGACATCACCAAGGACGCCCTGGGCAAGGACGCCGACGGCAACGACGTCTTCCTCGCCGACATCTGGCCGTCGGAGCAGGAGGTCGCCGACGTCGTCGCGAGCTCCATCGACCAGGACATGTTCGACAAGGGCTACCAGGACGTCTTCGCCGGTGACTACCGCTGGCAGTCGCTCCCGGTCCCGACCGGCAACACCTTCGAGTGGGACGCCGAGTCCACCTACGTCCGCAAGCCCCCGTACTTCGAGGGCATGGCCAAGACCCCGAGCCCGGTGACCGACATCGCCGACGCCCGCGTCCTGGCCAAGCTGGGCGACTCGGTCACCACCGACCACATCTCCCCGGCCGGCAACATCAAGCCGGGCACCCCGGCGGCGCAGTACCTGACCGCCAACGGCGTCGAGAAGCGTGACTTCAACTCCTACGGCTCGCGCCGTGGCAACCACGAGGTCATGATCCGCGGCACCTTCGCCAACATCCGTCTGCGCAACCAGATCGCGCCGGGCACGGAGGGCGGCTACACCCGCGACTTCACCCAGGCCGACGGCCCGGTGTCGTTCATCTACGACGCCTCGCAGAACTACCAGGCCGCCGGCACCCCGCTGGTCGTCCTGGCCGGCAAGGAGTACGGCTCCGGCTCGTCCCGCGACTGGGCCGCCAAGGGCACCGCGCTGCTCGGCGTCAAGGCCGTCATCGCCGAGTCCTACGAGCGCATCCACCGCTCGAACCTGATCGGCATGGGCGTCCTGCCGCTGCAGTTCCCGGAGGGCGAGAACGCCGACTCCCTCGGCCTGACCGGCGAGGAGACCTTCTCCATCACCGGCGTGACCGAGCTCAACGAGGGCCGTACCCCCAAGACCGTCAAGGTCAAGGCCGGTGAGAAGGAGTTCGACGCGGTCGTCCGCATCGACACCCCCGGTGAGGCGGACTACTACCGCAACGGCGGCATCCTGCAGTACGTGCTGCGCTCGCTCATCGGCTGATCAGGCACAGCGGCTGAGCCTGAGCGACTCAGGGAGGCCGGACCGCACCCGCGGTCCGGCCTCCTCGCGCTTTCCTCGCCTGCGAAGGGGCCGGCGACGCTGACCGAGCGGAGTCGACGCTGCCGTGGTCCACACCGAAGGGCCCGCCCGAGCACGGCGGGCCCTCGGGCACCCGTGGATCAGGCGCGGTCGCAGGCCTGCGCCCGCAGCGCGCGGGCCAGGTCGTCCCGGCGCTCCAGCACCAGGCGGCGCAGCGCCGGCGCCGCCTGCGGGTGGCCGGACAGCCAGGCGTCGGCCTCGGCCAGGGTCTGCTCGTCGGTCTGGGCGATCGGGAAGAAGCCGCCGACGATCCGCATCGCGATCTCGATGGTCCGCTCGGCCCAGACCTTCTCCAGCAGCTTGAAGTACGGCGCCGCGTAGAGGACGGTCAGGTCGCGCTGGGCCGGGATCGAGAAGCCCGCGGTGTTGGCCTCGACCAGGGCGCTCGGCAGCTCGTCCGAGTCGAGCACGGCCGACCAGGCGGCGGCCTTGGCCTCCGGGGTGGGCCGGGCGGCCAGGCACTGGGTGTACTGGCGCTTGCCGCCCGCGGTGTTGTCGGCGGCCAGCTCCTCGGCCAGCTCCTCGTCGGCGGCCTGCCCGGCGGCGGCCAGCGCCAGCCACAGCGACCAGCGCAGCTCCTGGTCGACCTCCAGCCCGTCGATCCTGGCGCTGCCGGTCAGCAGGCCACGGACCAGGCCGAGGTGCTCGGCGCCGCCCGCGGTCTGGGCCAGGAAGCGGGCCCAGGCCAGCTGGTGGTCGCTGCCGGGGACGGCCTCGCGCAGCTCGCGCAGGGCGCCGTCAGCGAGCTGCCGGGCACCCTCGGCGCGCCACTCGGGGGCGGCGTACAGGTCGACGGCGGTCTTGGCCTGGGCGTGCAGCGACTGCAGCACGCCGATGTTGCCCTCCTGGCCGGCGAAGCGCAGCACCAGGGCGACGTAGTCGCGGGCCGGCATCAGGCCGTCCCGGGTGAGGTTCCAGACGGCGGACCAGGCGAGCGCGCGGGCCAGCTCGTCGCGGATGTCGCCGAGGCCGGTGCGCAGGACCTCCAGCGAGTCGGAGTCGAAGCGGATCTTGCAGTACGTCAGGTCCTCGTCGTTGAGCAGGACCAGGGCCGGGCGCGGGCGGCCGGCCGCCTCGGTGACGACCGTACGGGCGCCGGTGACGTCCAGCTCGATCCGCTCGGTGCGCACCAGGGCGCCGTCGGCGTCACGGTCGTACAGGCCGACCGCGATCCGGTGCGGGCGCAGTACGTCGCCGTCCTGGAGCACGGCCAGCTCGGTGATCCGGCCCTCGGCGTCGGTGGTGACCTGCGGGGTGAGCGCGTTGACCCCGGCGGTCTGCAGCCAGGCGGCGGCCCAGCTCTTCAGGTCGCGTCCGCTGGTCTCCTCCAGCACGTCCAGCAGGTCGGCCAGTTCGGTGTTGCCGAAGGCGTGCCGCTTGAAGTAGCGGCGGGCGCCCTCGAAGAAGGCCTCCGAACCGACGTACGCGACCAGCTGCTTGAGGACGGAGGCGCCCTTGGCGTAGGTGATGCCGTCGAAGTTGAGCTTGGCGTCCTCGAGGTCGCGGATGTCGGCGGTGATCGGGTGGGTGGTGGGGAACTGGTCCTGGCGGTAGGCCCAGGCCTTGCGCTGGTTGGCGAAGGTGACCCAGGCGGAGGAGTACCGGGTGCGGGCGCCGATCAGGCCGTAGGAGCCCATGAAGTCGGCGAAGGACTCCTTCAGCCACAGGTCGTCCCACCAGCGCGGGGTGACCAGGTCGCCGAACCACATGTGCGCCATCTCGTGCAGGACGACGTTGGCGCGGGCCTCGTAGGCGGCGTCGGTGACCTTCGAGCGGAAGACGAACTCCTCCTTGAAGGTCACGCAGCCCGGGTTCTCCATCGCACCGATGTTGTACTCGGGGACAAAGGCCTGGTCGTACTTGCCGAAGGGGTACGGGAAGTCGAACTCCTCGTGGAAGAAGTCGAGTCCGAGCTTGGTGACGCCGAGGATCTCCTCCGCGTCGAAGTACGGCGCGAGCGACTTGCGGCACATCGCGGAGAGCGGGATCTCCAGGGTGGTGCCGTCGGCGAGTTCGCGGCTGTAGTGGTCGCGGGCGACGTGGTACGGGCCGGCCACCACGGCGGTGAGGTAGGTGGGGATCGGCTTGGTCGGCGCGAACTCCCAGGTGCGGGCGGCGCCTTCCTCGGCCGCGCTCCTTCCTTGCCCGCCCTCGGGCTGGGGGTACCTCCCGGCCGCCGGGCTGGGGGAGAGGGGCCCAGTCGCGCTGACGCGCTCGTGCACGGCGTTGGACCACACGTCCCAGGCTGCCGGGGCGGTCACCGTGAAGCTGAACGGGGCCTTCAGGTCTGGCTGTTCGAAGTTCGCGAACACCCGGCGGGCGTCGGCCGGCTCGTAGTGGGTGTAGAGGTAGGTCTCGCCGTCCGCCGGGTCGACGAAGCGGTGCAGGCCCTCGCCGGTGCGGCTGTAGGCGCAGTCGGCCTCGACGGTGAGGACGTTCTCCGAGGCCAGGTCGTCGACGTGCACCCGGGCGCCGTCGTAGGCGGTCGCCGGGTCCAGGGCGCGGCCGTTGAGGGTGATCGAGCGGACGGCCGGGGCGAGCAGGTCGAGGAAGGTGGCGGCGCCGGGCTGGGAGCAGCGGAAGGCGACGGTGGTGGTGGAGCGGAAGGTGGCGGCGGCCGGGTCGGGGGCCGAGGTCACGTCCAGCCGGACCCGGTAGCCGTCCACGGCCAGGATGCCGGCTCGCTGCTGTGCTTCGTCGCGGCTCAGGTTCTTGCCCGGCACGGCGGTACTCCTTTGTCCGGCTCGCACGGTGGTGCGTCTGTGGATGTCCCGTGCGCGGTGTGCGCCGCGCACGCACGGGCATCCTTTCACGCCAGCCCTGGCCAGTACCATTGCACAGGCCGTCGGGTCGGGGCCGGAATCACCGGCGCCGGACGGGTGTTGGGGCTGGGTGGGGCCCTGCTGGTACGGATGGGGGCCCCGCCGCCTCGGATCACCGCACGAAGGACGAGACCCAGTGACGACTGCCGCTGAGCGCAAGACCGCCGACTTCTGGTTCGACCCGGCCTGCCCGTGGGCGTGGATGACGTCCCGCTGGCTGATCGAGGTCCAGCAGCTGCGCCCGGTCGACGTGAACTGGCACGTGATGAGCCTGTCGGTGCTCAACGAGCACCGCGACCTGCCGCAGGAGTACCGCGAGCTGCTGGACAACGCCTGGGGCGCGGTGCGGGTCTGCATCGCGGCCGCCCAGCAGCACGGCGAGGAGGTGCTGGGCCGGCTCTACACCGAGCTGGGCCTGCGCTTCCACAACCAGGGCCTGCCGCAGAACCGGGAGACCGTCCAGGCCGCCCTGGTGGCCGCCGGCCTGCCCGCCGAGCTGGCGGACGCGGCCGACACCGACGCGTACGACGAGGCCCTGCGCGCCTCGCACAAGGAGGGCATCACCCTGGTCGGCGAGGACGTCGGCACCCCGGTGATCGCGGTCGAGGGCGCGGACGGCGAGCGGGTGGCCTTCTTCGGCCCGGTCGTCACCCCGGCCCCGAAGGGCGAGGCCGCGGCCCGGCTCTGGGACGGCACCCTGCTGGTGGCCTCCACCCCGGGCTTCTACGAGATCAAGCGCACCCGTACGGCGGGCCCGTCCTTCGAGTAGGTCCGTCCGGCACGTGGAAGGGCCCGGTACCGGGCCCTTCCACGTGTCCGGGGCTCAGCGCGCGGCCGCGTCCCGGCGCTGCTTGAGCAGGCCGGCGGCGCTCAGCAGCGCGACCAGCACCCCGGCCGCGTACAGCTGCTGGCGGTCGCCCTCGGTGGTGGTCATCAGCGCGAGGATGCCGACCACGGCGGCCATCGCGATCCAGGTCAGGTAGGGGTAGCCCCACATCTTCACGGTGAGCAGCTCGGGCGCCTCGCGCTCCAGCCGGCGGCGCATCCGCAACTGGACGATGCAGATGAACAGCCAGACCACCAGGATCGCCACGCCGGTGGTGTTCATCAGCCAGGTGAACACGGTGGCGGGCCAGAACTTGGCGGCCAGCACGGCACCGAAGCCGAACAGGCAGGAGGCCAGCACGGCCCGGCGCGGCACCCCGCCGCTGACCTTGGCCAGCGCCTTGGGGCCCTGGCCGCGGCCGACCAGCGAGTACGCCATCCGGGAGGCGCCGTAGATGTTGGCGTTCATGGCGGACAGCAGCGCGACCAGCACCACCGCCTCCATGATCGTCCCGGCCGCGGGCACCCCGAGGTGGCGCAGCACCGTGACGTACGGGCCGTCGGCGACGACCGCCGGGTCCTTCCAGGAGACCAGGGTGACCACCAGGGCCATCGAGCCGATGTAGAAGATCGCGATCCGCCACACCGCCGTGCGCACCGCGTTGGCGACGTTCTTCTTGGGGTCGTCGGACTCGGCCGCGGCGATGGTCACCGTCTCCAGGCCGCCGTAGGCGAACACCGAGGCGAGCAGGCCGACGATCAGCCCGCTGACGCCGTTGGGCAGGAAGCCGCCCTGCCCGGTGAGGTTGCCCGCGCCAGGGGCGCCGGGGCCGATCACCCCGGCGACGCCGAGCGCGCCGAGGACCAGGAAGGCGACGATCGCGGCGACCTTGATGGTGGCGAACCAGAACTCGAACTCGCCGAAGTTCTTCACCGCGGTCAGGTTGCTGACGCAGAAGAAGACCATGAACAGGCCGACCCAGACCCAGGCGGAGACACCGGGAACCCAGCCGTTGACGATCTTCCCGGCCGCAGTGGCCTCGGCGGCGACGCCGCAGCAGAGCATCACCCAGTACATCCAGCCGGCGGTGATCCCGGCCCAGGGGCCGATCTCCTTCTCGGCGTGCACCGAGAACGAGCCGGAGGCCGGGCGGGCGGCGGACATCTCCCCGAGCATCCGCATGATCAGCATGACCAGCAGGCCGGAGAGGGTGAAGGCCAGGATGATCGCCGGACCGGCGGCCGCGATACCGGCGCCCGAGCCGACGAACAGGCCGGCGCCGATGACGCCGCCGAGGGCGATCATCGACAGGTGGCGCTGCTTGAGCCCGTGGCTGAGCTGGTGGCCGGACGCCGGGCCGGCGTCCGGCTGGGCGGGGCCGGTGGTCCCGGACGCCGAGGGCGCGGAGGTGGGGGCCATAGGGGAGGATCCAGACTGTGCGGAATGCGGCATGAGCTGTCCAATATCCGGGGACCCCTTTGGTCATGCCAACAATGTCCACTTCCGGCCCACCATGCGGACCGGGCCGCACCCCGGCGTGATCGACCGATTACGGAACGTCGTTTCGGGTCGGTTCCGACAACGCCCGAGGGCGGGGCTTTGTCCGAAACCGTGGCGGCGGCGCAGTGGATCACCGCGTAGGTTCACAGGTGTTCACTCACCTGGACCCGTACGGAGGATCCCCCGATGGCCACTGCCACCACCCCGATAGCGCGCCGCGCCGTCCTCGCCGACCTGCTGCCCGCCGCCTCCACCCGCCTCGGCACGCAGGCCCGTGACCTCGCCCTGGTGGTCGGCGGCGCCGCGCTGACCGGTGTGGCCGCCCAGCTGTCGGTCAACGTCCCCGGCTCGCCGGTGCCGGTCACCGGCCAGACCTTCGCCGCCCTGCTGGTCGGCACCGCGCTCGGCGCCCGCCGCGGCGTCGCCTCGCTCGCCCTCTACCTGCTGGCCGGCATGGCGGGCATGCCCTGGTTCGCCGAGGGCACCTCCGGCTGGGCCATGCCCTCCTTCGGCTACGTGCTCGGCTTCGTCCTCGCCGCCGCCCTGACCGGCGCGCTGGCCCGCCGCGGCGCCGACCGCACCCCGGTGAACACCGCCGTCACCATGGTCCTCGGCAGCCTCGCCATCTACGCGGTCGGCGTCCCGTACCTGGCCTTCACCCTGCACGTGCCGCTCGCCCGCGCCGCCGAGCTCGGCCTCTACCCGTACCTGGTCGGCGACGCGCTCAAGGCCGCCTTCGCCGCCGGCGCCCTGCCGCTGGCCTGGAAGCTGCTCGGCAAGCGCTGACGCCCCGTTGTCGGGCCCGGGCGCACGCGCATGCCACACTCATGGCATGCGCGTGTACCTGGGCTCCGACCATGCCGGATACGAACTGAAGAACCACCTGGTGGAGTGGCTGAAGGAGGCCGGCCACGAGCCGGTCGACTGCGGGCCGCACATCTACGACGCCGAGGACGACTACCCGCCGTTCTGCCTGCGCGCCGCCGAGCGCACCGCCGCCGACGCGGAGGCCCTGGGCATCGTGATCGGCGGCTCGGGCAACGGCGAGGCGATCGCCGCCAACAAGGTCAAGGGCGTCCGTGCGGCGCTGGCCTGGAGCGTGCAGACCGCCGAGCTCGGCCGTCAGCACAACAACGCCAACGTGATCTCCATCGGCGGCCGCATGCACACGCTGGAGGAGGCCACCAAGTTCGTCGAGGTCTTCCTCGACACCCCCTACAGCGGCGAGCCGCGGCACACCCGCCGGATCGAGATGCTGAGCGAGTACGAGACCACCGGCGAACTCCCGCCGATCCCGGCCCACCACCCGCAGGGCTGATCCCGCCACCCACCCGCCCACGACGGCCGGCCGCACCCCGCGTGCGACCGGCCGCCGCCGTTTGCGCCCGGGGGCGCGGCGAAGATCCGCGAGACCCGCCCCGGCCCCGGACCTGTGGGATCGGCCACAAGGCCCCGGCGCACGCACACCCCCGCACGCGGGGCGTGCACGCCACCCGCAGGCTCCGTACGCCCAACCGGCGCACGCCTCCTGACGGCGCGCCCGGCACCGCTCCGATCGGCCGAAACCCGCCGAGCCCCCCGCGCGTCGACATCGCCGCCCGCCCCCGGGCCGTCGACGCCGGGCCGCACCCGTGGATAGGGTCGGGCTCCATGGCTGGCAGACCGCCGGGCGCACCGCCCCAGACGACTGCGACGAGGCCCGGCGCCGCCCCGGCGTCCGAGCCCGTGACGGCCCGGCTGCGCAAGAGGCTCCGCCGGGTCCGCCGAAGGCTGCGCACGGCCGGCGTCGACTACTTCCGCGGCGGCGCCGCCGACTGGCCGGTGCTCTGCGCGCTGGCCCTGCTCGTCCCGCTGCTGATCCTGCTCAACGTCTGGATCCCCGACTGGGCCCCGCCCACCGCCCTGGTCCTGCCGATCCTGGCCGGCGCGCTGCTGCTGCGCCCCGGCAGCCTGGTGGTGCTCTACGCGCTGGCCGCCCTCGGGCTGTCCGCCGAGTCCGTGATCCACACCGGCCAGCGGGTCGCCAGCGAGAACCCGGAGGCCTACGTCTACGGCGTGACCCCGGGCGCCGCCCTGGTGGTCGGCGCCGCCGGGGTGGGCGGCCTGCTGCTGGCCCAGTTCCGGGCCCGGGTCGGCGTTCCCTGGTGGGGCGGCTCCACCATGCTGTTCGACCTGCGCGAGCGGCTGCGGGTGCAGAGCCGGGTGCCCCGGCTGCCGGACGGCTGGCACGCCGACATGGCGCTGCGCCCGGCCGGCGGGCAGTCCTTCTCCGGGGACTTCGTGGTGGCCGCCCGCACCGGCCCCGGCCAGCGGCTGCTGGAGGTGGTCCTCGCGGACGTCTCCGGCAAGGGCATGGACGCCGGCTCCCGGGCGCTGCTGCTCTCCGGCGCCTTCGGCGGCCTGGTCGGCTCGCTGCCCGCGCACGACTTCCTGCCCGCCGCCAACGGATACCTGCTGCGCCAGTCCTGGGAGGAGGGCTTCGCCACCGCCGTCCACCTGGTCCTGGACCTGGACACCGGCGAGTACGAACTGCTCTCGGCCGGGCACCTGCCGGGCATGCAGCGACTGGCCGGCGCCGGGCGCTGGGAGGTCAAGCAGGCCGAGGGCCCGCTGCTCGGGATCTACGACGGCGCCAAGTTCGAGGGCGTGCGCGGCCGGCTGAACCGCGGCGACGTGCTGATGCTGTGCACCGACGGCATGGTGGAGGCGCCGGGCCGGGACCTCGCCGAGGGCATGGACCGGCTGATGGGGGAGGCGGACCGGCTGGTCCCCGGCGGCGGCCCGGGCAGCGGCGCGGGGGCCGCGGCCGCGCTGATCGAGACGGTGGCCCGGGACATCAACGACGACCGCGCGGTCCTGCTGCTCTGGCGCGACTGACGGCAGGCCGGTGACACATGCCACCGGCAGCGTCGCTGTCAAGCCTGGCAGCTGATCTTCGGCCATATCGGGCGCCCCGTCGGCTGACCGGATCAGCGGCTTCCGCTCCCCGCCTCCGGGCGTTTCCCGGCCGCTCAGCACGCCCCGCCGACGATTCGTCAGACCGGCTCCGATATCGTCCCGGTCGGCGGAAACTCGTCTCGCATCGCAGGATATCGGCGTTGGGCTGACTGTCAGACCTTTACGCAATCGGCACGGTCGACCACACTGAGTCCGGGCGGGACTGTTCAGGATTCGGGGGATGGGGGGCGACACGTGCGGCACGGCAGACAGTGGTCAAGCGTGGGCTCCCTCACCGGCGCTGCGCCGGACGGTCCGCGATTCCGCCTCGGGACCGTCGGACAGGCCGGGGTCCGGCTTCGCAGGTGCCGCCGGGCGGCGGCACCACGCTATGAAACGAGGAAGTGAGTCCGGGTGGCACTCTCCGTCTCCGCGCTGGTCCTGTTCGCGATCCTGTGCATCATCTTCATCCGGAACAAGCAGATGAAGATCGCCCATGGCATCGTCGCCGCCCTGTTCGGCTTCATGCTGCACGAGACGACCATGGCGGGCTCGATCAACTCCCTGCTGTCCAACCTGGCGCACAGCATCTCCAGCATCACCGGCGGCTGACCGGGCCCGGGCCGCCGGGCTCTCGCACCCTGCCGGCCTCGAGCCGAAGGGGGCGAGCGGGCGAGTCACGGTCACCGGCCGGCCCGTCGGGCCTCCCGCCAGCGGGCGAACAGACCCCGGGGGCGCATCGCCGCCGGGGCCGGGACGCGCAGGGGTGCGGGTGCCGCGGCACCCGCCGGCGCGGCCGTGACCGGTGCCCGCCCCGCCGTCAACAGCACGAACAACCGTGCCCAGCACAGTCGTTCGCCCCGCGGCCAGTCCAGCGCGCGCAGCGCCGCGGAGGCCGCCTCCGACACCTCGCCGCCCACCCGGACCTCGGCGACGTCGTCGCCCGCCTTCCCGCCCAGGAAGAGCTTCACCCCCACCGGGCCCGGCCCGGCCAGCTCCGCCCGCAGCGCGGGTGCCAGCGCCGGCAGCACCCGGTGCTCGGCGAGCCAGGCCGCCAGGTGCTCGTTGCCGAAGCCGAACACCGCCGCCGGCCCCTGCACCGCGTGCCAGCCCGGGAGTTCGGGCAGATCGGCGTGGTCGGCGTGCACCCCGCGGCCCTCGGCCAGCTCGACCAGCACCGAGGCGGTGGTGGTCGCCCACATCTTCACCGCGTTCGCGAGCTTCTCCTCCTCGGTCTTGCCGAGGCCCGCCGCGCAGTCCCACACCACCGGCGCGTCCGCCCGGCCCAGCTGCAGCACGAAGCCGAGGTCCACGTGCCCGGCGCCGTCGTCCCCGGGGTGCTCGCGCACCGCCACCGCCGTGGTGCCCGGGCCGCGCACGACCTCGCCGTCCGGATGGAACTCCTGACCCAGTCGCGCCATCTCCCGGACCACGCAGCGCTGTATGACGGCCAGTCGCTCCTGCGGACGCACCGGGACTCCTCCACCTAGGGAGCGCGCCGGCTGCGGCCACGCTCGAACTGCGCTCGAACGCCGCCGAGGCTATCGGCCCGACCGCCAACCGGGAAACCGTTCGCGCGGGCCCACCCTCCGGTCGCGAAAATGTCCTGAATGCCCCAGTTTGGGGAGCGGAACCTGAAGGCCGCCCGTCTGGAGAGCCCGCATGCCCCGCATCGACCTGACGCCCCTTCCGCCGCTCCCGCCCCCCCTGCCAGGGCTGCCGGCGGGCCCGGACGGCTCCGGCCTGGTCGCCGAGATCGAGGCGTACCTCGCCTCGCTGCCCGCCCCCGCGCGCACCCCGGCGCCGTACGTCTGCCGGTACGGCAGCACCCTGCGCCCCTGGAACGCCGGCCACCCGGCGCCCCGGGCCACCCTGCTCGACCGGGCGCTGCGCCGCCCCGCCCGTCCCGTCCCGGTCAGCGCCGCCGACCACCTGCGGCTCGCCTCCCGCTTCATCGGCGCCCACGGCTGGCTGCAGGGCGCGATGTGGGACCACTCCGGCCGGGTCTGCCTGCTCGGCGCCCAGGCCGCCGTCCTGGCCTACGGCTACGGCACCCCGGCGACCGTGCGCACCGCCCGGGCCCAGCTGATGGAGGTGCTGCACGCCACCGGACGCCCGGCGCGCTCCCCGGACGAGTACAACGACCGCCCCACCACCCGGGAGGGTGACGTCCACCTGCTGCTCGACCGGGCCGCCGCCCGGGCCGCCCGGCTCGGGCTCTGATCCCGCCGGGAGCCCCGGACGCGCCGAAAACGCCGACGGCCCCGGTGCGCTGGGCGCACCGGGGCCGGACCGGAAGAGCGGGCGACGAGAATCGAACTCGCGTGACTAGTTTGGAAGACTAGGGCTCTACCATTGAGCTACGCCCGCGCGATCCCCCGGGCCGTCTCCGGCCGGAAGTTCGGGAGACAGCGTACCTGGTCCGGTCGCTCCTGTGCACACCGCATTCCTCGCGGACCCGCGTGCGCCCCGCCCCGAAATAGTCGGCGAGCCGTGCAGGCCCGGCGTGTACGCTTCCTCTCGGCACCACGGGGTGTGGCGCAGTTTGGTAGCGCGTCCGCTTTGGGAGCGGAAGGCCGTCGGTTCGAATCCGGTCACCCCGACAGTGAGTGCGGCAGGGTCTCGCCCATCGGGGCGGGACCCTGTTCTGTCAGGGCGGTACGGTGGCGCCTGGCGTCCGCCTTTCGTGGTACCGGTAGGATGGGGCGCTGGCGGTAGTCCCTGTGGCGTCCACCCAGGTCAACCGCACGAGGGCGAGGAGTCACGCTCACCGTCCGCCCACGGGAGATGCAGCTCCAACCGCCCATCGCCCGTCTCGCCCGAACCGCCCGTACCGGCCCCGGCCGAACGGAACGGACCGGGCGGAGACAATCTGACCGCAAGCCCATAGGAGACCTAACCGTGAAGAGCGCCGTCGAGACTCTGAACCCGACCCGGGTTCGACTCACCGTCGAGGTGCCCTTCGAGGAGCTCAAGCCCAGCCTCGACGCGGCGTACAAGAAGATCAACCAGCAGGTCACGGTTCCGGGCTTCCGCAAGGGCAAGATCCCGGCTCGCGTCATCGACCAGCGTTTCGGCCGTGGCGCCGTGCTGGAGGAGGCCGTCAACGACGCCCTGCCGCGCTTCTACACGCAGGCCGTCGACGAGGGCAAGATCGAGGTCCTCGGCCAGCCCGACATCACCAACATCGAGGGTGTCGAGAAGATCGCCGACGGAGGTGACCTGAAGTTCACCGCCGAGGTGGACATCCGCCCGGAGATCACCCTGCCGGAGTTCTCCTCCATCGAGGTGACCGTCGACCCGATCGCCGTCTCCGACGAGGACATCGAGAAGTCGCTCGAGCAGCTGCGCGAGCGTTTCTCCTCGGTCAAGGACGTCGAGCGCGCCGCCGCTGCCGGCGACATCGTGGTCGTGGACCTGGTCGCCAAGGTCGACGGCGAGGTGCCGGAGGACGGCACCGCGAACGGCGTCAGCTACGAGATCGGCTCGGGCCGCCTGATCGACGGCATCGACGAGGCCGTGACCGGCCTGTCCGCCGGCGAGGAGAAGACCTTCAGCACCGAGCTCAAGGGTGGCACCCAGGCGGGCAAGACCTCCGAGGTCACCGTCACCGTCACCGCCGTCCAGGAGAAGGAGCTGCCGGAGCTGGACGACGAGTTCGCCCAGCTGGCCAGCGAGTTCGACACCCTGGAGGACCTGCGCGCCGACTCCCGCAAGCGCCTGGAGCGCATGAAGGAGTACGACCAGGCCACCCAGGCCCAGGAGAAGGTGCTGGACGCGCTGCTCGCGCTGGTTGAGATCGAGTACCCCGAGAAGCTCCTCAAGGACGAGATCGAGACCCGCAAGCACAACGTCGAGCACCACCAGCTCGAGCCGATGGGCCTGAACCTCGACACCTACCTGGAGACCCAGGGCAAGACCCGCGAGGAGTGGGACGCGGAGATCGAGGAGCAGGCGAAGAAGGGCATCAAGACCCAGTTCGTCCTGGACCAGATCGTCGCCAACGAGGAGCTGGGTGTTAACCAGGAGGAGCTCACCGAGCACCTCATCCGCCGCGCCGCCGGCTCCGGCCTCACCCCGGACCAGTTCGCCCAGCAGGTCGTCCAGGGCGGCCAGGTTCCGCTGCTGGTCGGCGAGGTCGCCCGCGGCAAGGCGCTGGCCACCGTGGTCGAGGCCGCCAAGGTCGTCGACACCGAGGGCAACGAGATCAACTTCGACGAGGAGGACGAGACGGGCGAGACCGTCGAGGCCGCCGCCGAGGACAAGGCCGAGGAGAACACCGAGGCCTGAGCCCCGGTGGCCCCTTGAGGCAGCCCAGCGGGCCCGGACGCCGTACGGCGTCCGGGCCCGCTGTCGTCCCGCCCGCGCGCCGCCGCGACCCTGCGCTCACAGCGAACAGTTCTGCGTGAGGGATTCTGCGGCCCGGCCTGCGCGTTAGGGTCCTTGGACAGCAACAATCACGACGTGATACCCGGAAGCTGTGCGACACCGCGACGGCCGTGGAGCGACCGTCCAAATCGACTGAGCAGGTGGCTAAGTGACGTTCCCGCAGATGCAGATGCCTGGCCCGATGGCGCCGCACGCCGCCGCTGGTGACGTGCTCGGCGGCCTCGGCGACCAGGTCTACAACCGGCTGCTGGGCGAGCGGATCATCTTCCTCGGCCAGCAGGTCGACGACGACATCGCCAACAAGATCACCGCCCAGCTGCTGCTGCTGGCCGCGGACCCGGACAAGGACATCTTCCTCTACATCAACTCCCCGGGTGGCTCGATCTCGGCCGGCATGGCGATCTACGACACCATGCAGTACATCAAGAACGACGTCGTCACCATCGCGATGGGCATGGCCGCCTCGATGGGCCAGTTCCTGCTGACCGCCGGCGCCAAGGGCAAGCGCTTCTCGCTGCCGAACGCCAACATCCTGATGCACCAGCCCTCCGCGGGCCTCGGCGGCTCCGCCACCGACATCCGCATCCAGGCCGAGCAGCTGCTCCGCACCAAGAAGCGGATGTCCGAGCTGATCGCCTTCCACAGCGGCCAGTCCTTCGAGCAGATCACCAGGGACTCCGACCGCGACCGCTGGTTCACGCCGGAGGAGGCCCTGGAGTACGGCCTGATCGACGCGATCATGCACAGTGCCGCGGACGTCCCCGGCGGCGGCGGCACGGGCGCCTGAGCCTCGGCCCGGCCCACGAGACCACAGCCCCAACGCCCCGGAGGACAAGAACCCCCATGAACATCCCCAGCCTGTCGGCCGCCAAGGCCCGCGTCGAGGACATGCGCGCCGAGGGCCGCTACATCGTCCCGCGCTTCGTCGAGCGCACCACGCAGGGCATCCGCGAGTACGACCCGTACGCCAAGCTGTTCGAGGAGCGCATCATCTTCCTCGGCTCGCAGGTGGACGATGTCTCGGCGAACGACATCATGGCGCAGCTGCTGTGCCTGGAGTCGATGGACCCGGACCGCGAGATTCAGATGTACATCAACTCGCCCGGCGGCTCGTTCACGGCCCTGACGGCCATCTACGACACGATGCAGTACGTGAAGCCGGACATCACCACGGTCTGCATGGGCCAGGCGGCCTCCGCCGCAGCCGTGCTGCTCGCCGCCGGTACCCCCGGCAAGCGGATGGCGCTGCCGAACGCCCGCATCCTGATCCACCAGCCGTACACCGAGACCGGCCGCGGCCAGGTGTCCGACCTGGAGATCCAGGCCAAGGAGATCTTCCGGATGCGCGAGCAGCTGGAGGAGATGCTCTCCAAGCACTCCAACAAGTCGGTCGAGCAGGTGCGCGAGGACATCGAGCGCGACAAGATCCTGACCGCCGAGGAGGCCGTCGAGTACGGCCTGGTCGACCAGATCATCTCCACCCGCAAGACCTCGCTGACCTCCTGAGGCCGGCACCGTCGGGGCGGGACGCGCACCCGGTCGCGCGTCCCGCCCCGACCCGTCGGCGGGCTCTGGCACGGCATCTGTTCGGTATCAATTCGCCCAGGGCGTAGGGCAGACCCGGCGAAGAGGACGGAATCACCGGCCCGGCAGAGTACCGTCGGATAGCGAGACCGAGCGCCGTCGGCGCGGACGGTCCACAGCACCAGGCCCCGGAACCCCTGCGGGGCCCCTGGCGAAGGGGAAGCACCTCGTGGCACGCATCGGAGACGGTGGCGACCTGCTCAAGTGCTCGTTCTGCGGCAAGTCGCAGAAGCAGGTGAAGAAGCTGATCGCCGGCCCAGGCGTGTACATCTGCGACGAGTGCATCGACCTGTGCAACGAGATCATCGAGGAGGAACTCGCCGAGACCTCCGAGGTCCGCTTCGAGGAACTGCCGAAGCCGCGCGAGATCTACGAGTTCCTGGACCAGTACGTGGTCGGGCAGGACCTCGCCAAGAAGGCGCTGTCGGTGGCCGTCTACAACCACTACAAGCGGGTCCAGGCCGGTGAGGCCGGGCGCAGCGGCGGCAACGGCCGCGAGGACGCCATCGAGCTGGCCAAGTCCAACATCCTGCTGCTGGGCCCCACGGGCTCCGGCAAGACCCTGCTGGCGCAGACCCTGGCCCGGATGCTGAACGTGCCCTTCGCGATCGCGGACGCCACCGCGCTGACCGAGGCCGGCTACGTCGGCGAGGACGTCGAGAACATCCTGCTCAAGCTGATCCAGGCGGCCGACTACGACGTCAAGAAGGCCGAGACCGGGATCATCTACATCGACGAGATCGACAAGGTCGCCCGCAAGAGCGAGAACCCGTCGATCACCCGCGACGTCTCCGGCGAGGGCGTGCAGCAGGCGCTGCTGAAGATCCTGGAGGGCACCACCGCCTCGGTGCCGCCGCAGGGCGGGCGCAAGCACCCGCACCAGGAGTTCATCCAGATCGACACCACCAACGTGCTGTTCATCGTCGGCGGCGCGTTCGCCGGCCTGGAGCGGATCATCGAGGGCCGCGCGGGTGCCAAGGGCATCGGCTTCGGCGCCAACATCCGCTCCAAGCGCGAGTCGGACGCCAGCGACCACTTCCGCCAGGTGATGCCCGAGGACCTGGTGAAGTTCGGCATGATCCCCGAGTTCATCGGCCGTCTGCCGGTGATCACCAGCGTGCACAACCTCGACCGCGAGGCGCTGCTGCAGATCCTCACCGAGCCGAAGAACGCGCTGGTCAAGCAGTACCGCAAGCTCTTCGAACTGGACGGCGTGGAGCTGGAGTTCTCCCGGGACGCGCTGGAGGCGATCGCCGACCAGGCGATCCTGCGCGGCACCGGCGCGCGCGGTCTGCGGGCCATCATGGAGGAGGTGCTGATGTCCGTGATGTACGAGGTCCCCTCGCGCCAGGACGTCGCCCGCGTGGTGGTCACCGGGGACGTGGTCTCCAAGCACGCCATCCCCACCCTCGTCCCGCGCGACATGATCAAGCGCGAGCGCCGCGAGAAGAGCGCCTGACCCGACGGCGGTCACGCGAGGGGCCCCGCACCGGATCCGGTGCGGGGCCCCTTCGCATGACGTGCGCGTTACTTGGCGACCTTCATGGCGTCGCGGATCGCCCGGGTCTTCTCCGCGGCCTGGTCCGGGGTGATGCCCTGGTTGGTGTCACCGCCGGTGCTGCCCAGGCTGAGATGGGTGAAGGTGACCCGGCCGAAGGTGGACTTGTCCGCCCACACGCAGATCGTCGGCCCGGGCTTGCCCGCGATGACGCTGGCCACGCCGCAGCTGAGCTTGCCCGCGGAGGCGTGGCTGTCCTGCGCGGGGTAGTCGGTCATCGGCGTGGTCCAGGTCAGGCCGCCGCTGTCCTTCTTCGAGTCGGCGATGATCTGGTCCGGGTCGTTGAGATCCCCGTAGATGCCGATGATCGACAGCGAGTCCATGTTCTTGATGTCGGCGCCCTTGCTGTAGCTGGCGCCCAGCCCGTGCAGGTCCTTGCCGAACTTCGCCGCCTGGGGGTTGCTCATGTCGGCGGGCTGGTCCTTCGCCGACTTCTGGACGTAGCCGTCCAGCAGCGTCTGCGGGGCGGTGAGCTTGTACTGGCCGCCCGCGTCGCTGCCGCCGAGGAACTTCCAGGCCGCGAAACCGCCGCCGCCCAGCACCAGGGCGCCGATCACCAGGCCGATCACCAGACCGCCCTTGCCCTTCTGCGGCTGCGTCGGGTAGCCGGGCTGCCCGTACGGCGCCTGCGGCGGCACGCCGTACGGCTGCTGCGGGGCGCCGTAGGGCTGCTGCTGCGGCGGGTATCCGTACTGGGGCTGCGGGGCGCCGTAGGGCTGCTGGGGCGGCGGGCCGCCATAAGGCTGACCGCCGTAAGGCTGACCCTGCGGATACTGCTGTCCCTGGCCGTACATCTGTCCTCGTGCTCCCCCGCCGCACCCGCGGCCGATCGTGGTGTTGGGTAGTTCCGTGCACGCCCGGACACCCGGACAAGTGCCCGGGCACGCTACCGCACGGTGCCCGTTACGGGAGTGTTCGGGCGGGGCGAGTCCACGGAACGAAAGCGGTTCGTAACCAGCGCCCGGGGTTACGTAAACTGTGCGTCGTGACCGACACGACGAACCAGCGCCCCGTGAGCACCACCGGGGACGATGCGGCAACCCTCCCGACGACCTACACCCCCGCGGACGTAGAGGGCGAGCTGTACGAGCGCTGGGTAGAGCGTGGTTACTTCACCGCGGACGCGAAGAGCGACAAGCCCCCGTTCACCGTCGTCATCCCCCCGCCGAACGTCACCGGCAGCCTGCACCTGGGCCACGCCTTCGAGCACACGCTGATCGACGCGCTGGTCCGCCGCAAGCGGATGCAGGGCTACGAGGCGCTGTGGCAGCCCGGCATGGACCACGCCGGCATCGCCACCCAGAACGTGGTCGAGCGCGAGCTCGCCAAGGAGGGCAAGTCCCGCCACGACCTGGGCCGCGAGGCCTTCGTCGAGCGCGTCTGGAAGTGGAAGGCGGAGTCCGGCGGCCAGATCTCCGGCCAGATGCGCCGCCTCGGCGACGGCGTGGACTGGTCCCGTGAGCGGTTCACCATGGACGAGGGCCTGTCCCAGGCCGTCCAGACCATCTTCAAGAAGCTCTTCGACGACGAGCTGATCTACCGTGCCGAGCGCATCATCAACTGGTGCCCGCGCTGCCTGACCGCCATCTCGGACATCGAGGTGGAGTACCAGGACGACGACGGCGAGCTGGTCTCGATCCGCTACGGCGAGGGCGAGAACTCGATCGTCGTGGCCACCACCCGCGCCGAGACGATGCTGGGTGACACCGCGGTCGCCGTCCACCCGGAGGACGAGCGCTACAAGCACCTGATCGGCACCGAGATCGAGCTGCCGCTGACCGGCCGCCGCATCCCGATCGTCGCCGACACCCACGTCGACCCGGAGTTCGGCACCGGCGCCGTCAAGGTGACGCCCGCGCACGACCCGAACGACTTCGAGATCGGCCAGCGGCACGGCCTGCCCAACATCGCCGTGATGGACGAGCACGCCGTCATCACCGCGCACGGCCCCTTCCTCGGCCTGGACCGCCTGGAGGCCCGCTCGGCGATCGTCGCCGCGCTGCGCGCCGAGGGCCGGATCGTCGCCGAGAAGCGCCCGTACGTCCACTCGGTGGGCCACTGCTCGCGCTGCAAGACCACCATCGAGCCGCGGCTGTCCATGCAGTGGTGGGTCAAGGTCGGCCCGCTCGCCCAGGCCGCCGGTGACGCGGTCCGCGACGGCAAGGTCAAGATCCACCCGCAGGAGATGGAGAAGCGGTACTTCGACTGGGTCGACAACCTGCACGACTGGTGCATCTCGCGCCAGCTGTGGTGGGGTCACCGCATCCCGGTCTGGTACGGCCCGAACGGCGAGATCGTCTGCGTCGGCCCCGACGAGCAGCCGCCCACCGGCGAGGGCTGGCACCAGGACACCGACGTCCTGGACACCTGGTTCTCCTCCGGCCTGTGGCCGTTCTCCACGCTCGGCTGGCCGGAGCAGACCGAGAGCCTCGCGAAGTTCTACCCGAACTCCGTCCTGGTCACCGGTTACGACATCCTGTTCTTCTGGGTCGCCCGGATGATGATGTTCGGCCTCTACGCGATGGACGGCACCCCGCCGTTCCACACCATCGCGCTGCACGGCATGGTCCGTGACCAGAACGGCAAGAAGATGTCGAAGTCCTTCGGCAACGTGGTCAACCCGCTGGACTGGATGGACAAGTACGGCTCCGACGCGCTGCGCTTCACGCTGGCGCGCGGTGCCAACCCCGGCGTCGACGTGCCGATCGGCGAGGACTGGGTCCAGGCGGCCCGCAACTTCGCCAACAAGATCTGGAACGCCACCCGCTTCGCGCTGATGAACGGTGCCACCGTCGAGGGCCCGCTGCCCGCGCCGGAGGAGCTGACCGCGACCGACCGCTGGATCCTGTCGCGTCTGGGCAGCACCGTCGCCGAGGTGGACGCACTGTACGAGGACTACCAGTTCTCCAAGCTCTCCGAGGCGCTGTACCACTTCGCCTGGGACGAGGTCTTCGACTGGTACGTCGAGCTTTCCAAGACCACCCTGGCCAAGGGCGGCCCGCAGGCCGACGCCGCGCGCCGAGTGCTCGGCGAGGTCCTGGACGTCACGCTGCGGCTGCTGCACCCGATCGTGCCCTTCGTCACCGAGACGCTGTGGACCACGCTCACCGGTGCCGAGTCGGTGGTCATCGCCGACTGGCCGAAGGACAGCGGCTACCGCGACACCGCGGCCGAGGCCGAGATCGCCACGTTGCAGCAGGTGGTCACCGAGGTCCGCCGGTTCCGCACGGACCAGGGCCTCAAGCCGGGCCAGCGCGTCCCGGCGCGGCTGGAGCTGGACGGCACCGCGCTGGCCGCCCACGAGGACGCGATCCGCTCGCTGCTGCGGCTGACCGCCCCCGAGGAGGGCTTCGCGGCCACCGCCTCGCTGCCGGTCGCCGGTGCCACCGTCTCGCTGGACCTCTCCGGCACCATCGACGTCGCGGCGGAGCGCAAGCGCCTCGCCAAGGACCTCGCGGCCGCCGAGAAGGAGAAGGCCCAGACCGCCGCCAAGCTCGGCAACGAGGCCTTCCTGGCCAAGGCGCCGGACGAGGTGGTCGCCAAGATCCGGGGCCGCCAGGAGGCCGCCGAGGCCGACATCGCCCGGATCACCGCCCAGCTCGCGGCGCTGCCGCAGGGCTGAGCCTGATCGCCCTTCGAGGGGCCGCACTCCGCGACACGCGGGGTGCGGCCCCTCGGGCGTTTTCCGGGCGCGCTTCACCGGACGCGGTTTTCGCTACGCCCAATAGAGCAGCAACATTGCTCTCTTCCGGCGAATATTCATCCTGGACCGGGTGAGGTCCTATTCCGAGCGAATTGATTCCGGTCTTGCCCGCGCGCGTTCGCGGAAGTTTGCAGGTCGGATGTGTACGGTGTGCACGGAGTTTCCGAAGGGCGTTTCTGCTGAACGTTCCTAGTGAACGGCGGACGGGAGGGCATGGCGTGGTGGTGACCGAGGAGTTGGCCGAGGAACTGCCTGCCGCGGCGGTCGAGGAGGCCAAGGCCAGGGCGGCGACGCTGCTGCTCGCCTTCCGGCACGGGAACCAGCTCGCGTTCGACCACGAGCTGGACCTGCTGTTCGAGGAGAACGTCGAGCGGGAGGTGACCACGCTGCTCACCTGGATCGCCGCCGAGGCCGTCCGCAAGGCGTACGCCCCCGAGGTCGGCGACCGGGTGCTGCGGTCGATGGCCCGGCGGGCCCCGGAGGACACCGCGGCGGTCCAGATGGACGAGGAGACCGCGACCGCGGCCCAGCTGATCGAGGCGGTCGCGGCCGGCGAGGTGGCCGAGGTCCGCGGACTGGTCGCCGCGACGGCGGACACCACGTTCCTGCTCGGCGGCCTGCTGCAGGGCGTCGCGATGATGCTGCCGCTGCTGCCCGAGGGCGAACTGGCCGAGATCACGGCCGAGTTGCGCCGTCGCTACGGCGGCGCTCCGCACGTCCCGGAGGCCCGGGCCGCCGGGGCCTGACCCCCGACGGGCCCGGGCCCTTCGCCCCGAGCCGAAGGGCCCGCCGACGGCGCCGACGGCCGGATTGCCCGCCCTGGCGGCCCGGTTGGTCGATCAGCTCAAGTCCCTTTCGGCAAAGGAGACTTGACTCACAAGGTGGAGTAGGCCGATCCGGTCGTCAAGAGGCCCTACGCGGCCAGCGGCAGTGCCGGGGCCTCGCTGCGCCCGGCCGACCCGGTGGCCAGCCCGGCGGTCAGCGCGGCGATCCGGGCCGAGGCGAGGCCGTCGCCGTACGGGCTCGGGGTGGTGGCCAGCCGGGTCAGCCGCTCGGGGGTGTCGGACAGCCAGGCGCGGGCCAGCTCGCCCAGCTCCTCGCCGGGCCGCACCAGCGCGGCGAAGCCGGCCGTCACCGCCTCCGGGCGCTCGGTGGAGCGGCGCACCACCAGCAGCGGTCGGCCGAGCACGGTGCACTCCTCCTGCACGCCGCCGGAGTCGGAGACCAGCAGCGCGGCGTGGCTCGCCAGGCCCAGGAAGTCGCCGTAGCCGATCGGCCCGGTGACGGCCAGGTGCTCCAGCAGGCCGTCCAGCCCGAAGCGTTCGACGGCGGCCCGGGTCCGCGGGTGCATCGGGAACAGCACCGGGGTGCCGGCCCGGGCGATCCGATCCAGCTCGGCGAGCACGGCGCCGAGCGCCTCGGCGGTGTCGGTGTTCTCCGGGCGGTGCACGGTGGCCAGCACGTACGCGTCCGGGCGAAGCCCGTGGGCGGCGAGCAGCGCGGCGCGGGCGGCCTCGTCCGGCAGCTGGCGGCGGACCACCTCGACCACGGTGTTGCCGGTGAGCTCGATCCGGTCCCGGTCGAGCGACTCGGCGCGCAGGTTGGCGACGTTGTCCTCGGTGGCGGCGCAGAGCAGGTCGGAGACGTGGTCGACCATCACCCGGTTGTGCTCCTCGGGCATCGCCCGGTCGTAGCTGCGCAGCCCGGCCTCCACGTGCACCAGCGGGATCTCCCGGGCGTTGGCGGCCAGCGCCCCGGCGAGGGTGGCGTTGGTGTCGCCCTGGACGACCACGGCGGCGGGGCGGTCCTCGGCGAAGGCGGCGTCCAGCTGGCCGAGGGACCGGGCGATCTGGCCGGCCCGGGGGCGGCCGCCGACGCCGGTGAGCAGCTCGGGCCGGGGCAGGTCGAGGTCGCGCAGGAACCGGCCGGACATCGCCTCGTCCCAGTGCTGGCCGGTGTGCACCAGCCGGGTGGCGTCGCCGAGCTCGTGGATCAGCGGGGCGAGCTTGACCAGCTCGGGGCGGGTGCCGAGGACGACGGCGACGCTGGACGGGGGCAGGCACATGCTCATGGGGAGGACTCCGGTGACCGGCGGGGGCGGAAGGCGTGGGGGAGGAGGCGCGGGGGAGGAGGCGCGGGGGTGGGGCGTCAGGATTCGAGCGCCGTGGGGGCGCCGACGGCGACCTTCTCGGCGTTGCGCCGGGTCTTGGCCCAGCCGTTGCGGCCGAGCAGCATCCGTACGGCGGCACGTAGGGCGACCACGAAGAGGTGGTAGGCGTAGAGCCAGACCAGGACGCCCCAGAGCAGCCCGGTGAGCCGGCTGCGGTCGGTGTGGACGTGCTTGCGGTAGGCGAGGCCCCAGAACACCATCGGCAGGGTGGCGAGCGCGAAGGCGAGCAGCATCCACGGGCCGAACCGGAGCTGGAACTCGGCGGTCTCGGCGGGGAAGAGCACCAGCCCGGCGGCGGTGATCCCGAGCGAGAGCGGGAAGAGCAGCACCAGCAGCACGCAGACCACGGGCTGCAGGAAGGTGTACATCACCTCGGCCTTGCCGGACCAGGTGTAGTGCGGGGAGCGCAGCACCCGGCCGGTGTAGCGCAGGCACTGTATGTTGCCCTGGGCCCAGCGGGTGCGCTGGGTGAGGAAGCGGCGCAGTGAGACCAGGGCCTCCTGGGAGACCTGGGCCTCGGTGATGTGGGTGAGCCGCCAGCCGGCCAGCCGCAGGTCGAGGCCGGACTCGTAGTCCTCCAGCAGGGCGCGCTCGGGCCAGGGGCGGCCGGCCCGGCCCTCCTCGGCGGTGAGCGAGTCCAGGGCGGTGAGCCGGACGAACTGGCCGTTGCCGCCGAGGCCGACGCTGCCGGTGCGGCGGCGCAGCAGCTGCATGCCCGCATTGTTGGCCTGGAACTCGACGTCCTGCATCCGGACCAGGGCGCGGGCGAAGGCGTTGGCGGCTCGGCCGCGACCGGGCAGCGGTCGTTCGTCGTCGGCGTTGCGCATCCGCACGCCGATCTGGACGGCGCCGGTGTCGGGTCGGCCGAGCGCCTTGGAGTTGCAGACCTGTCCGAGGGTGCCCGGGTCGAGCCGGCCGTCGGCGTCGACCACGCCGATCACCACCCGGGAGCGGTCGGTGGACTCGGGCAGCCAGGCGGAGATCTCGCGGTAGGCGGCGTTGAGGGCGGCGCCCTTGCCGATCCGGGCGTGCGGGCGGCGGCGCTGGACCAGGTGGATGCGCGGGTCGCGGGCCGCGGCGGCGAGCACGAGGTCGCGGGTGGCGTCCTCGCTGTCGTCGTCGATCACCCACAGGTGGGCGTCGGGCGCGCCGGCCCGCAGGCCCTCCAGGGTCTGGGTGACCACGGCCTCCTCGTCGCGACAGGGGATGACCAGGTGCCACTGGAAGGCGGACGGGTCGCCGGGCTCGGCGGGCCTGTTGTGCTTGAAGGCGTGGCGGGAGCCGGCCCAGTACACGAGGAAGCGGCCGAAGACGAAGGCCATGTAGCCGACGAGTGCCAGGGAGATCAGTCCGGCGACCCAGACGATCTCCTCCTGGCGGAGCACGATCCAGTCGTGCAGGGCATCGAGCATGGCGCGGTACTCCTCATGATCAAAGGCTGTCAGCTCCTGTGGGTTGCGAATCGATGCTTCATTGCCGCTCAAACTCGCTAAAATAATAGTAAAGGGGGTAAATCGGAGGCATGGGCAAAGTCAGGGCAAAGCGGCCGTTCTCACCCCGGCCGCCGCCCCCGCCCCCGCCCCCGCTCTCACCCTGTGAGGACGGACCGCCGCCGCTCCGTAGACTGTGGTCGTGAGCGACAAGGCCGACCCGAACCCGTACACCCTCCGCCCCGCCGACGGCGGCACCGGCGACGCCCTGCGCGACGTCGAGCTGGAGCTGTCCAAGCGCTGGCCGGAGAACAAGCTGGAGCCCTCGCTCGACCGGATCGAGGCGCTGATGGACATCCTGGGCCAGCCCCAGCGGTCCTTCCCCTCCATCCACATCACCGGGACCAACGGCAAGACCTCCACCGCCCGGATGATCGAGCAGCTGCTCAACACCTTCGAGCTGCGCACCGGCCGCTACACCAGCCCGCACGTGGAGACCGTCACCGAGCGGATCAGCCTGGACGGCGCCCCGATCAGCCCCGAGCGGTTCGTCGAGGTCTACCGCGACATCGAGCCCTACGTGCAGATGGTCGACGCGGCGCAGCCGGTGCCGATGTCCTTCTTCGAGGTGCTGACCGGCATGGCCTACGCCGCCTTCGCCGACGCCCCGGTGGACGTCGCGGTGGTCGAGGTCGGCATGGGCGGCTCCTGGGACGCCACCAACGTCATCGACGCCGCCGTCGCCGTGATCACCCCGATCGGGCTGGACCACACCGACAAGCTCGGCGAGACCACCGGCGAGATCGCGGTCGAGAAGTCCGGGATCATCAAGTCCGGCGCCGTCGCCGTGGTCGCCCAGCAGCAGCTGGACGCCGCCCAGACCATCCTGCGCCGGGCCGTCGAGGTGGACGCCACGGTCGCCCGCGAGGGCATGGAGTTCGGCGTGATCCGCCGTGAACTCGCCGTCGGCGGCCAGCTGGTGACGCTGCGCGGGCTCGGCGGCGAGGAGTACGAGGACGTCTTCATCCCGTTGCACGGCGAGTACCAGGCGCACAACGCGGCGCTGGCGCTGGCCGCGGTCGAGGCCTTCTTCGGCGTCGGCGGCGCCCGCGGCGGGCAGCTGGACGTGGACAAGATCCGCCAGGCCTTCTCCGGTGTCTCCTCGCCGGGCCGCCTGGAGGTCGTCCGCCGCAGCCCCACGATCATCCTCGACGCCGCGCACAACCCGCACGGCGCCCAGGCCACCGTCGCCGCGATCTCCGAGTCCTTCGGCTTCACCCGCCTGGTCGGCGTGATCGGCACCTCCGGGGACAAGGACGTGGCCGGCGTGCTGGAGGCCTTCGAGCCGATCCTGGCCGAGGTCGTCATCACCCAGAACTCCACCCACCGCGCGATGGACGTGGACGCGCTCGCGGCCCTGGCCGTCGAGGTCTTCGGCGAGGACCGCGTCCAGGTCGAGCCCCGGCTCGACGACGCCATCGCCGCCGCCGTCACCCTGGCCGAGGAGGAGGGCGACCTCGGCGGCGCCGGGGTGTTGGTCACCGGTTCGGTCATCACGGTGGGCGAGGCCCGCCTGCTGCTCGGGAGGAAGTGACATGAGGACGCTCTGCTCCTCGACCCTGATCGGCGAGGCGCTGCTGATCATGTTCGCGGCGCTGGTCGCGATGCAGCTCTCCAGCGTCTCGACGGCCACGGTGTGGATCGTCAGCGGGATCGCGATGGCGCTGTGCGTCGCGCTCTGCGGCATGATCAACCGCCCTGGCGCGGTGCAGATCGGCTGGGTGCTGCAGGCCGGCCTGATCGCCAGCGGCTTCATCCTGCCGACCATGTTCGGCCTCGGCGTGGTCTTCGCCGGCCTGTGGTGGTGCTCGGTGCACTACGGCCGCAAGGTGGACGAGTTCAAGGCCGCCCGCGCGGCCGCCGAGGCCGGGGCGGCCGTACAGGCCTGAGCCGGCGGCCGTACCGGGCCGGGGCCGGGACCGGCGGACCGACACGCCGTGTACGCAAGGTAACCTCTGCCCTGTCGGCTCCCGCCTCGCGACCCGACTGTCTGCCGAACCGAATCCCCAGGAGACGCACCGTGTCCCAGCGCACTCTCGTCCTGCTCAAGCCCGACGCCGTCCGCCGCGGCCTGGCCGGCGAGATCATCAGCCGCATCGAGCGCAAGGCCGGCTGGCAGCTCGCCGCCATGGAGCTGCGCACCTTCGACCGGGCGACGCTGGAGCAGCACTACGAGGAGCACGTCGGCCGCCCGTTCTACGAGCCGCTGCTGGAGTTCATGACCTCCGGCCCGTCGATCGCGATGATCGTCGAGGGCGAGGAGGTCGTGAAGGGCATCCGCATGCTGGCCGGTGCCACCAACCCGCTGGAGGCCGGAGCCGGCACCATCCGCGGCGACTACGCGACCATCACCCGCGAGAACCTGATCCACGCCTCCGACTCCCCGGAGTCCGCCGAGCGCGAGATCAAGATCTTCTTCCCGGCGCACGCCTGATCCGAGCCGGGCGGCCCGCCCGGGAGGGCCGGACGATCCGCCCCGGCGGGCAGCGCGTCACGGCCCGCAGGACCTCGGGACTGCCCCGGTCGGGACCATTGGCCCGGCCGGGGCATTCTTATCGTGAAATAGGGAACTGGGGATGCCGACACGGCGTCCCAATGCTCGGAGAAGCGATCACGCTCCGGACAATGGACGGTGTGCCCCCACGTCGATGTCCGTTCCGCGCGGCGTGACTACGATGGACGCGACTCAAGGGCCCGGTAAGGCAGCTCAGCTGGTCTCCGCCCAAGCGTGGGCGCTGCATCCGTCCACACCCCATGAACTCCGAGCCCGGGAAGGCACCCACACCCCATGGCGAGCAACCTGTCGTTCATCGGCCGCGACTTGGCGATCGACCTCGGAACTGCCAACACGCTGGTGTACGTCAGGGGCAAGGGGATCGTCCTCAACGAGCCGTCCGTCGTCGCGGTCAACACCAACACCGGCGGCATCCTCGCGGTCGGCGTCGAGGCCAAGAAGATGATCGGCCGCACGCCCGGCAACATCGTCGCCATCCGCCCGCTCAAGGACGGCGTGATCGCCGACTTCGAGATCACCGAGCGGATGCTCCGCTACTTCATCCTCAAGATCCACCGCCGCCGCTACCTCGCCCGCCCGCGCGTCGTGGTCTGCGTGCCCTCCGGCATCACCGGCGTCGAGCGCCGCGCCGTCATCGAGGCCTCCTCGCAGGCCGGCGCACGCCAGGTGCACATCATCGAGGAGCCGATGGCCGCCGCGATCGGAGCCGGCCTGCCCGTCCACGAGGCCACCGGCAACATGGTCGTCGACATCGGCGGCGGTACCACCGAGGTCGCCGTGATCTCCCTCGGCGGCATCGTCACCGCCCAGTCCATCCGGGTGGCCGGCGACGAGCTGGACAACGCGATCGTCCAGCACATCAAGAAGGAGTACTCGCTCCTCCTCGGCGAGCGCAGCGCCGAGCAGATCAAGATGAGCATCGGCAGCGCCTTCGGCCTGGAGGGCGAGAAGGACGAGCACGCCGAGATCCGCGGCCGCGACCTGGTCAGCGGCCTGCCCAAGACCGTGGTCATCTCCGCCGCCGAGGTCCGCGAGGCCATCGACGAACCGGTCAACTCGATCATCGACGCGGTCAAGACCACCCTCGACCAGTGCCCGCCCGAGCTGGCCGGCGACGTCATGGACCGCGGCATCGTGCTCACCGGCGGAGGCGCCCTGCTGCGCGGCCTGGACGAGCGGCTGCGCCGCGAGACCGGCATGCCGATCCACATCGCCGAGAACCCGCTCGACTCCGTCGCGCTCGGCTCCGGCAAGTGCGTCGAGGAGTTCGAGGCGCTCCAGCAGGTACTGGACGCCCAGCCGCGCCGTTAGCACCACGACGAGACATCCGACACTCAACTGAACGGGCCGCCGCCCGGGCCCCACAGCCCCGGGCGGCCGCCAGGTACGAAGGGGCAGTACCAGCACCGTGAGGGACACACGAGAGAGCCGGCTGCTGCTCATCCTGCTGGTGGCCGTCGCCTTCGCGCTCATCACCGTGGACATCAAGGGCGGTGCGGACTCCCCGCTCGGCCCGGCCCGGCACGCGGCCGCCAGCGTCCTCGGCCCGGTCGAGCGCGGCGCCGCCACCATCGTCGACCCGGTGGCCAACACCGTCCGCGCCTTCCGCGACGCCGCCACCCACAACGGCCGCACCGACCAGCTCGCCCGCGAGAACACCGAACTGCGGCAGAAGCTCGCCTCCTCCGACATGGCGAGCGGTCGTACCAAGCAACTGGACGACCTGCTGCGCACCGCCGGCGCCGGCGGATACACCGTCAAGGCCGCCCAGGTCATCGCGATCGGCCCGGCTCAGGGCTTCTCCTGGACCATCACCATCGACGCCGGCAGCGACGACGGCCTCACCCGCGACATGACGGTGATCAACGGTCAGGGCCTGGTCGGCCGGATCACCACCGTCGCCCGGACCACCGCCACCGTGCTGCTCGCCTCCGACCCCGGCTTCTCGGCCGGCACCCGGCTGGAGGGCAGCGGCGAGATCGGCTTCGCCTCCGGCGGCGGCGACAGCCCGATGAAGGTCTCCCTGCTCAACGGCAAGGCGCAGGTCAAGACCGGTGACCGGCTGGTCACCTTCGGCTCGCAGAGCGGCCGCCCCTTCGTGCCCGGTGTCCCGGTCGGCAAGGTCACCGAGGTCCAGGCCAACGCCGGCCAGCTGACCAAGACCGTCCTGGTCGAGCCCTTCGTCCAGTTCACCCGGCTGGACCTGGTCGGCGTGGTGGTCGTGCCGCCGCGCACCGACCCGCGCGACGCCGTCCTGCCGCCGGCCCCCACCCCCGGGCAGAGCCAGGCCCCGACCGCGCCCGCCCAGCCGCAGCCCACCGCGCCCGCCACCCCGCCCGCCAAGCCCAATGGGGGGAACTGAGCCATGCGCCTCGCCCGCATCCCCGTCTCCGCCGTACTGATCCTCCTCGGCCTGATCCTCCAGGTCAGCGTGTTCGGCCGGCTCCAGCTCCCGGGTGCCACCCCGGACATACTGCTGCTCGTCGTGGTCGGCCTGGCCATGGTCTACGGGCCGAGGGGCGGCTGCCTGGTCGGCTTCGCGGCCGGCCTGCTCGCCGACCTCGCGCCACCCTCCGACCACGCCATCGGCCGCTACGCCCTGGTGCTCTGTCTGATGGGCTACGTCGCCGGGCTGCTGCGCCCCGAGCACGGCCGCCAGCGTTCGGTCTCCAGCGCGTTGCTGGTGGTCGGCGCCGCCTCGATCACCTCCACCTTGCTGTACGCGATCGTCGGCGCCCTGGTCGGCGACACCGCCGCCCGGCACGTCGGACTCGGCGGCCTGGTGATCAGCGCCCTGCTGTACGACCTGCTGCTGGCCCCGTTCGTGGTGCCGTTGGTGATACTGCTCGGCCGCCGCTTCGGCCGCGACCCGGTGGCCGCCGCCAGCGGCGACGACGAGGGCGGACCGGGCCTCGGCACGCTGGCCCGCTACCGCACCACGCGTGAGGTCTCGACCGGCCCGAAGTACAAGAAGCGGCGCGCGCCCGGCTTCGTCCGGCGCCCGTAACCGGCCCGTCCAGGCCCCCGAACTCCCGACTTTCCCGCACCCTGGAGCGCACGAGACGTGAGCAACATCCCCGAGACCGGCCGAACCCGGCGGGTGACGATCCGTCTGGTGGTGCTGCAGATCCTGGTGCTGTCGCTGCTCGCCACCCTCGGCGGACGGCTGTGGTACCTGCAGATCCGCAACGCCAAGGAGTACACCGCCAAGGCGACCGGCAACCACATCCGCGAGGTGGTCGAGCCGGCCGTCCGCGGCGAGATCCTGGACGCCTCCGGGCGGATCCTGGCCGGCAACGAGGCCCGGCTGGTGGTGTCCGTCAGCCGTACCTCGCTGATGCAGCAGAAGGACGGCGGCAAGGCGGTGCTGGGCCGCCTCGCCGAGGTGCTCGGCATGCCGGCCAAGGACGTGCAGGAGAAGGTCCGGCTCTGCGACGCCAAGACCCCGCAGCCCTGCTGGAACGGATCGCCGTACCAGCCGATCCCGGTCACCAAGGAGGCGACCACCCAGCAGGCGATGCAGATAATGGAGCGCCGCGAGGACTTCCCCGGGATCACCGCGCAGCCCACCTCCGTGCGCCGCTACACCGGCGCCGAGGGCGCCAACCTGGCCCAGGTGCTCGGCTACCTCTCGCCGGTCACCGACGACGAGGTCAGCAAGACCGCCGACAAGAGCGGCCTGGACCGCTACCTGCCGGCCGACCAGATCGGCCGGGCCGGCCTGGAGTCGGTGTACGACCGCGACCTGCGCGGCACCGCCGGCATCACCAAGCTGGCGGTGGACAACCTCGGCCGGGTGATCGGCACCGCCGGCACCGTCGCCCCGCAGACCGGCAACAACCTGGTCACCAGCATCGACGCCCGGGTGCAGAAGGTGGTCGAGGACAACCTGGCGCAGGCCATGGCCGACGCCCGGAACACCTTCGACAAAGTCACCAACCGCAACTACGAGGCCGACTCCGGCGCCGCCGTCGTGATGGACGTGCACACCGGGCGGATCATCGCGATGGCGAGCGCCCCGACCTACGACCCCAACCTCTGGGTGGGCGGCATCAGCGGCAAGGACTACCAGTCGCTGACCAGCAAGGACTCCAACTTCCCGCTGCTGAACCGGGCCATACAGGGTCAGTCCGCCCCCGGCTCGACCTTCAAGGTCGTCTCCACCACCGCCGCCGTGGAGGCCGGCTACTCGCTGGACGGGACCTACTCGTGCCCGAAGGCCATGACCATCGGCGGCCGCGAGTTCAAGAACTTCGAGAGCGAGAGCTTCGGGTCCATCTCCCTGGAGAGGGCGCTGGAGGTCTCCTGCGACACCGTCTTCTACGGCCTGGCGTACGACCAGTGGATGAAGGACGGCGGCATCAAGCCGAAGAAGGACCCGGGTGACTGGTTCTTCAAGGCCGCCCACCAGTTCGGCCTCGGCGCCAAGACCGGCATCGACCTGCCGGCCGAGGTCCCCGGCCGGGTGCCGGACCGGCAGTGGAAGCAGTCCTTCTACGACAACAACAAGGACGCTTGGTGCGCGCAGGCGCAGAAGGGCGGCAACAGCTTCTCCGACCAGATCGCCCGGGAGAACTGCGTCGACGGCTACCAGATGCGCGCCGGTGACGCCGTCAACTACGCGATCGGCCAGGGCGACACGCTCGTCACCCCGGTCCAGATGGCCCGCATCTACTCGGCGCTGGCCAACGGCGGGACCTTCTACCGGCCGACCATCGCCAAGGCGGTGATAAGCCCGAGCGGGGACCTCGTCCGCGAGATCGCCCCGCACGAGGACGCCAAGTTCCCCGGCGACCAGAAGCTGCTCAGCTACATCAACCAGGCCACCGCGGGCGTCATCACCAGCGGTACCGCCGCCTGGAAGTTCAACGGCTGGCCGCAGGACAAGATCGCGCTGCACGCCAAGACCGGCACCGCCGAGGTCGAGGGCAAGCAGACCACGTCGTGGCTGGACACGTACAGCAAGGACTACGCGATCGTCATGACGATCAGCCAGGGCGGCACCGGCTCCGGCGGTTCCGGTGACGCCATCCGCCGGATCTACCAGGCGCTGTACGGCGTGGACGACAAGGGCAACATCGACAGCGGCAAGGCGCTGCTGCCGACGCCGCAGAGCGAGCTGCCGAAGTTCAACCCGGACGGCACCGCGATCATCAAGCCGGCCTCGTACACGGTCGACCCGGCGCCGGGCGCGGTCGCCCCGGCCCCGGTGCCGCCGGCCGCCGGCTCGGCGCAGTCCGTACAGCCCGTTCAGGCCGCGCAGCCCGTTCAGGCCGTACATTCCGTACAGCCCGTTCAGTTCACCCAGTTCGCCCAGGCGGACGCGGCTCCCGCGACGGCCTGGCTCGATCCGGCGCCGCCGTCCGACAGCCCCGTGTCGTACACCGTGGCCGATGCCGCGCTCGAACCGAACCGCGCGGGAAGGGGACGGGCATGACCTCCTACGGTTCGTACCGGCAGCTGCGCTTGAGCCCGCAGCGCACCGGGGTCTCCAAGGCCCTGGCCAAGGACTCGCCGCTGTGGCGGCTGGACTGGATACTGCTGCTGGCCGCGCTGGCCCTCTCGCTCGGCAGCTCGCTGCTGGTCTGGTCGGCCACCCGTGGTCGCGACAACCTCACCCACGGGGACCCGCAGTACTTCCTCTACCGGCACCTGACCAACTTCGTGGTCGGCCTGGTGCTGTGCGCCGTGGTGATAGCGATAGGAGCCCGGCGCGTCCGCACCCTGGTGCCGTTCGTCTACGTCGCCGTGATCCTGCTGCTGCTGGCGACGCTCAGCCCGATCGGCTCGACCGTCAACGGCGCGCACTCGTGGATCCAGCTCGGCGGCGGCTTCTCGATCCAGCCCGCCGAGTTCGCGAAGCTCGGGATCGTGCTGTCGATGGCGGTCGTGCTGTCGGACCAAGTGGACGCGGGGGAGCGGGAGTTCCCCTCGCACCGCGCGGTGTTCCGCAGTCTGATCTGGGCCTGCCTGCCGATGGGCCTGGTGCTGCTGATGCCGGACGCCGGGTCGACCATGGTGATGTCCGCGATCGTGCTCGGCATCCTGCTCGGTTCCGGCGCGGCCAACCGCTGGGTGCTCGGCATCCTCGCGGCCGGCGTCGGCGGCAGCATCGCGATCTGGAAGCTCGGACTGCTGAGCCAGTACCAGATCGACCGCTTCGCCGCCTTCGCCAACCCGCAGCTCGACCCGAACGGCGTCGGCTACAACACCGCGCAGGCCCGGATCGCGATCGGCTCGGGCGGACTGACCGGCAAGGGGCTGTTCCACGGGACGCAGACCGTCGGGCAGTTCGTGCCCGAGCAGCAGACCGACTTCGTGTTCACCGTCGCCGGTGAGGAGCTGGGCTTCGTCGGCGCGCTCGCGATAATCGGACTGGTCGGCGTGATCCTGTGGCGCGCCTGCCGGATCGCCCGCCAGGCGACCGACCTGTACGGGACGATCGTGGCGGCCGGGATCATCGCCTGGTTCTCCTTCCAGGCCTTCGAGAACATCGGGATGTGCCTGGGCATCATGCCGGTCGCGGGCATCCCGCTGCCCTTCGTCTCCTACGGCGGCTCCTCGATGTTCGCGGTCTGGATCGGGGTCGGGCTGCTCCAGGCGGTGCGCAGCCAGCGGCCGATAGCGGCCTGAGCCCGCTTGCTGTCGGGGCCGGTCCGGGTTCGTCCCGGACCGGCTCGTTTTTCTTGCGGTGGAAGTGAGTTGACGAATCGTCAGGCCGGGTGGAGCAGGCAGTCGGCGGCGGTGAGCACCGCCCGGGTCTGGTGGGCCAGCTGCTCCTGCACCGGGACCCAGCGGGCGCCGAAGCGATGGCGCAGCCGGTCCAGGCTGTCGGCGGTCACGGCGTGGGCGCGCTCCCGGGCGGCCTCGGCGGCCGGGCCGCGGGCGTCCGCGAGCAGGCGCAGCAGGATCGAGGCGACCCGCAGCGGCAGCCGGGCGGCCACCAGTCCGGCGGTGGTCGCCCGGGAGGCGCTCAGTGGGCGCGTGCACCACAGCTCCAGCCACTCGTCGGCGACCCGCGGGGCGACCGCCAGGTTGAACTCGGCGGTGCGCACCAGCGCGCCGTGCGCCTCCCGGGCCTGCGCCGGGACCCGGGCGAGCAGCGTGCCGAGCTCCGCGGCGCGTGCGGTCAGCTCGCGGGCAGCCTCGCCGACGGCCTGCGGCCCGGCCGGGTGCGGGCGGGCGTCGCCGACCGCGTCCACCGCCCACATCGGGACCTCCAGGACGGCAGTGACCGCGCCGTACCGGGCCGCGTAGGACCAGGTGGACAGCTCGGGCTCGTCTGGCAGTGCCCGCGAGGTGCCCTCGCTGCCGGGCCTCGGCATCAGGTAGGTGCCGGGGGCGGGGCTGGCCCAGCCGATGGCGTCGTAGGAGTCCACGTCGAGCGGGAGGCCAGCCCGGTCGGCGGAGCGGGCGAAGCGCTCGGACAGGCCCGGCACCGGGCCGGTCAGCTGGACGAAGGCGCCGCCGAAGTCCACCCCGTGCAGCGAGCACTGCAGGAACGGGCGCAGCTCGTCGATCAGCCCGGTCAGCGCCAGGCTCTCCGGCATCGGCGGGCGGCCGGAGCCGGGCGCGGGCAGCAGTTCGGGCTGCTCCTCGAAGGCGGGCCGGAAGAAGTGCTCGTAGTGGCGGCCCATGGTCAGCGGGCCGTCCAGCCAGCCGGCGTTCAGCGCGGCACCGTCCGGGTCCAGACAGAGCAGCAGGTGCCAGGACAGGCCGGGCCGGGCGGGGCGCTCCAGCAGCACCTCGGCGAGCCGGACCGCGGCGGCGGTGCCGATCGGCTCGTTGGGGTGCGGCCCGCCCACCACCAGGACGGCGCGCGGGCCGCGGTCGACCGAGAGCAGCAGCAGCGGGCGCCCGGCCCGGGAACGGCCGACCTCACGCAGCCGGCAGCGGTCCGGGCGGCGCAGGGCGAGCCGTCGGGCCGCGGATTCGGCCTGGGCCTGCGTGGGGTAGCGGGCCGGCCCGGTGTCGAGGATCCGCAGGGGCCGGACCCGCCGACCGGTATCGGTCATGGTTCTCCTTGCGACCGGTCGTACGGCCGCCGGGGCGCGGGCGTGCCGCGCCCGCCGGGCACGGCCTGCGGGCCGGGGACGGGCTCTGCGGGGCCGGGGGAGGGGGCCTCGCGGGGGACGGGGAGGTCGTGCTGGGCGAGACGGGCCGCCGGGGGAGTCGGCGTTGGCCGAGCGTACGACCCGATTCCCCTCTCCGGAAGGGTGCAGGGCCCTGTCAGTACCGCACGGGCCTTCCGGGCGTGTCAACGGCGGACGGCCCGTGCGGCGGGCGCGCACCGTGCGTGCCGGGGCGGGTACGGGTGGGTGCGGGCGGGGCGGATCGCGCCGGAGCGCACCGGGGGTCGGCCGGGTCCGGTTCGGGCGGGGTCGGCCGGGGTCCGGTGCGGGACGGGGCGGCCGGGTCCGGTTCCGGCGGGGGTCCCGGGCAGACGGGCCGTTCCCCGGATTGGGCTACCCTTGAGGGTCACCCCTCCCGTGCCGGCTCGCGGCACCGAATCACGTCGTAAGGGTTCCTAGTACATGACTGTCGAATCGGTCTTCCCACGCCTGGAGGCCCTCCTCCCGCACGTCCAGAAGCCGATCCAGTACGTCGGCGGCGAGCTCAACTCGACCGTCAAGGACTGGGACGCCTGCGACGTCCGCTGGGCGCTGATGTACCCCGACGCCTACGAGGTCGGGCTGCCCAACCAGGGCGTCATGATCCTCTACGAGGTGCTCAACGAGCGCGAGGGCGTGCTCGCCGAGCGTACCTACAGCGTCTGGCCGGACCTTGAGGCGCTGATGCGTGAGCACGGCGTCCCGCAGTTCACCGTGGACGCCCACCGCCCGGTGAAGGCCTTCGACGTCTTCGGGCTGTCGTTCTCCACCGAGCTCGGCTACACCAACATGCTGACCGCGCTCGACCTGGCCGGCATCCCGCTGGAGGCCAAGGACCGCACCAACGAGGACCCGATCGTCCTGGCCGGCGGCCACGCGGCCTTCAACCCGGAGCCGATCGCGGACTTCCTGGACTGCGCGGTGATCGGCGACGGCGAGCAGGCCGTGCTCGACATCACGGAGATCATCCGCGCCTGGAAGGCCGAGGGCCGCCCCGGCGGGCGCGACGAGCTGCTGCTGCGCCTGGCCCGTACCGGCGGGGTGTACGTCCCGAAGTTCTACGACGTGGAGTACCTGGCCGACGGCCGGATCGGCCGCGTCTTGCCGAATGCCCCGGGCGTGCCGTGGCGGGTGTCCAAGCACACCGTGATGGACCTGGACGAGTGGCCGTACCCGAAGCAGCCGCTGGTCCCCCTCGCGGAGACGGTGCACGAGCGGATGTCCGTGGAGATCTTCCGCGGCTGCACCCGTGGCTGCCGCTTCTGCCAGGCCGGCATGATCACGCGCCCCGTGCGGGAGCGAAGCATCACCGGCATCGGCGAGATGGTCGAGCGCGGGCTGAAGGCGACCGGCTTCGAGGAGGTCGGCCTGCTGTCGCTGTCCAGCGCCGACCACACCGAGATCGGCGACATCGCCAAGGGCCTGGCCGACCGCTACACCGAGGACAAGATCGGTCTGTCGCTGCCGTCCACCCGCGTCGACGCCTTCAACATCGACCTCGCCAACGAGCTGTCCCGCAACGGGCGCCGCTCGGGCCTCACCTTCGCCCCCGAGGGCGGCAGTGAGCGCATGCGCAAGGTGATCAACAAGATGGTGTCGGAGGAGGACCTGATCCGCACCGTCGCCACCGCCTACGGCAACGGCTGGCGGCAGGTGAAGCTGTACTTCATGTGCGGCCTGCCCACCGAGACCGACGAGGACGTGCTCCAGATCGGCGAGATGGCGAAGAACGTCATCCAGAAGGGCCGCGAGGTCACCGGCCAGAACGACATCCGCTGCACCGTCTCCATCGGCGGGTTCGTGCCCAAGCCGCACACCCCGTTCCAGTGGGCCCCGCAGCTGTCCGCCGAGGCCACCGACGCCCGCCTGGCCAAGCTGCGCGACTCGATCCGCGGCGACCGCAAGTACGGCAAGAACATCGGCTACCGCTACCACGACGGCAAGCCGGGCATCGTCGAGGGCCTGCTCTCCCGCGGAGACCGCCGGGTCGGCGCCATCATCCGAGCCGTCTACGAGGACGGCGGCCGCTTCGACGGCTGGCGCGAGTACTTCTCGTACGACCGCTGGATGGCCTGCGCCGACAAGGGCCTGGCCGGCACCGGCGTCGACGTCGACTGGTACACCACCCGTGAGCGCTCCTACGAGGAGGTGCTGCCCTGGGACCACCTGGACAGCGGCCTCGACAAGGACTGGCTGTGGGAGGACTGGCAGGACGCCCTGGAGGAGGTCGAGGTCGACGACTGCCGTTGGACCCCGTGCTTCGACTGCGGCGTGTGCCCCCAGATGCAGACCAGCATCCAAATCGGCCCCACCGGCAAGAAGATGCTGCCGCTGACGGTCGTCAACAAGTAGGCGTCGTACACCCCTCGGTCCCCGTTCGGTGCGTTCCGGGCGGGGGCCGAGGGGTGTGGCTGACCTGGGGCGGAGCGAGGGGTGCGGCGGGGCGCGTACCCTTTGAGGTGACAGAGTCCGGACAGTGGCGGGAACGCGCCGCGCCGGACGGGGACAATTGACTAAAGGACTGAGCGACCCTGGCACGCCGTACGCCCGACGGTCCGCCGCCCGCGCCGACGGTGCAGCGGATTCGTCTCCGCTACACCAAGCGCGGCCGGCTCCGCTTCACCAGCCACCGCGACTTCCAGCGCGCCTTCGAGCGCGCCCTGCGCCGGTCCGCCGTTCCGATGGCCTACTCGGCCGGCTTCACCCCGCACCCGAAGGTCTCCTACGCCAACGCAGCCCCGACCGGGGTGGCGAGCGAGGCGGAGTACCTGGAGATCGGTCTGGCCGCCGCGCGCGACCCCGAGCAGCTGCGGGCGCAGCTGGACGGCTCGCTGCCGACGGGCCTGGACGTGATCGACGCGGTCGAGGTCCGCACGCCGAACTTCGTGGAGCGCCTGGAGGCCTCCGAGTGGCTGCTCCGGCTGGACGGCGTCGAGCCGACCGAGGCGGCCCAGGCGGTGGAGAAGTTCCTCGCCGAGGAGATGGTCGAGGTCGAGCGCCGGACCAAGAACGGCGTGCGGGTCTTCGACGCGCGCGGTGCGGTGGCCGCACTCGCGGTCGTCGAGCCGCAGGTCGACGGCAGCGCGGACACAGCCTTCGGAACCGACCGCGATGTTCGGACCGGCCGTCCCTGTGCGATACTGCGCCTGGTAGTACGACACGCCACACCCGCCGTACGACCCGACGACGTATTGTCCGGTCTCCGTGCGACGGCCGACCTGGCGCCGCCGGTCCCCGCAGAGGTGACCAGGCTGGCGCAGGGGCCGCTCGACGAGGAGTCCGGCACGGTGACCGACCCGCTGGCGCTCGACCGCGCCGCGGCCCCGGCCGGCTGAGAAACGGCCGGCGGGCCGCGCGCTACCGCGTCCGCCTAGCGGGCGGAGGCCGGGTCCAGTGCCTCACTGGGCCCGACGGTCCTCCAGGGTTCCCGCGGCTCCCCAGGGGAGCGAGCGTCGTCGCAGCACAGGCCGGCCACTCGGGGCCCGCCGACCAGGACGGTCGGTGGGCCCGGGACCCCGTCCGGGAGCCACCCGGGGTTGGGGGATGGCGCAGCTTGGGAAAACCTCAGAAGACTGGTCAGACCAGAAGACTTTCGACACCCCGCTGAGCGTGGGGCGCCGAGCGAGACTACGAGCCCCTGTGCGGCCTCGCGTCCGCGCGGCGGCACCGTCAAAGGGTCCGGCCCGAGCATCGTCACGATGCCGGCCGCCCACTGGTGTCGCGCCGTGCCCGGATGTGGAGCCCGGGGGCCTGACGGGAGATCCACCCGCATGCTCGAGAACACCGATCCGCAGCAGGCTGCGGCCACGGAACAGAACGAAACCGCCGCGACCGGCGGCGAGGGCGCGTCCGCCGCGCCGCCGCGCCGCCGTCGCCGGGCGGTGTCCCGCCCGGCGGGCACCCCGCAGGGTGCGGCCGCCGAGGTGGCCGAGACGGTCCTGCCGGCCGAGACGCACGAGGCGCCCGCCGAGGTGGCTGCGGCGGCCGAGCCGGCCCCGGTCGCCGAGAAGCCGGTCCGGGCCCGCCGGACCCGCAAGCGCGCCGAGGCCCCGGCCGGTGCGCCGGAAGCGACCGCGATCGTGGTCACCGCGCCGGCGGCCGAGGAGGCCCCGGTGGCGGAGAAGGACCAGCCGGCCGGGAAGGCCGCGAAGAAGGACGAGAAGGCGGAGAAGGCGGAGAAGCCCGTCCGGGCCCGCCGCACCCGCAAGCGGGCCGAGGCCCCGGCCGGTGCGCCCGTCGCCGAGGCGCCCGCGGTCGAGGCCCCCGCCGAGGAGCCCGCCGCCGCCGAGCCGGTGGCCGAGGAGGCCCCCGCCGCTCCGGCCCGCCGGGCCCGCCGCCGTCGCGTGGTCGAGGCTCCGGCCGAGGAGCCGGCGGCCGAGGAGCCCGCCGCCGAGGAGGAGCCCGCCGAGGAGGAGGCCGTCCAGGCCCCCGCCGCCGAGGCGCCCGCTGCCGCCGAGCCGGCCGCCGCCCCCGCTCCGGCCGCCGAGGCCGAGCCGCCCCACCGGGTGCGCCGCCGCGCGGTCCGCCCGGCCACCGCGATCTTCCAGGCCCCGGTCTTCCAGGAGCCCGCCCCCTACGTCGCGCCGTCCGCGCCGCAGCGGCCCGCCGCCGCCCCGGCGCCGGTCGAGGCCCCGGCCGCCGCCGAGCGCGGCGAAGAGGACGAGTACGAGTACAGCGGTGTCGGCCGCCGTCGCCGGGTCCGTACCCGGGTCGAGCCGGCCCGCCGCAAGCCGGTCGCCGCAGCGCCGGTCGCCGAGGCGCCGGTCAAGGCCCCCGTCGAGACCCCGGCCGTCGAGGCGCCCGCCGCGGAGGCCCCCGCCGCCGCTCCCGAGACCGAGGGCGAGTGGGAGGAGGACGGTCGTCCGTCCCGCCGTCGCCGTCGCGGCGGCCGTCGTCGTCGCCGTGGCGAGGCCGAGGAGTTCGAGGCCGCCGAGGCCGTCGAGACCGTGCAGCCCGCCGCCGAGGAGCCGGCCGAGGCCGTCGCCGAGGAGGAGGACGAGGAGGACGACGACCTGGCCGCCGGCCTGTCCTCGTCGCGTCGCCGTCGCCGCCGTCGCCGCCGCAGCGGTGAGGCCGGTGCCGTCGAGGCCGCCGAGACCACCGAGGACGGCGTCCGCACGGTGGTGAAGGTGCGCGAGCCGCGCCGCCGCTCCACCGAACCGTCCTTCGACCCGGACGAGGTGCAGTCCATCAAGGGCTCGACCCGTCTGGAGGCGAAGAAGCAGCGCCGCCGCGAGGGCCGTGAGCTGGGCCGCCGCCGGGTGCCGATCATCACCGAGGCCGAGTTCCTGGCCCGCCGCGAGTCGGTCGAGCGCGTCATGGTGGTGCGCCAGAACGGCCAGCGGACCCAGATCGGCGTGCTCGAGGACGGCGTGCTGGTCGAGCACTACGTCAACAAGGAGCAGGCCACCTCGTACGTCGGCAACGTCTACCTGGGCAAGGTCCAGAACGTGCTGCCGTCGATGGAGGCCGCGTTCGTCGACATCGGCAAGGGCCGCAACGCGGTGCTGTACGCCGGTGAGGTCAACTTCGGCGCGCTGGGCCACGGCGGCCCGCGCCGGATCGAGTCGGTGCTGAAGTCCGGCCAGTCCGTGCTGGTGCAGGTCTCCAAGGACCCGATCGGCCACAAGGGCGCCCGCCTGACCAGCCAGATCTCGCTGCCCGGCCGCTACCTGGTGTACGTGCCCGAGGGCTCGATGACCGGCATCTCGCGCAAGCTCCCCGAGAACGAGCGCGCGCGTCTGAAGCAGATCCTCAAGAAGATCGTCCCGGACGACGCGGGCGTGATCGTGCGCACCGCCGCCGAGGGCGCCTCCGAGGAGGAGCTGACACGCGACGTCCAGCGCCTCCAGCAGCAGTGGGAGGACATCCAGAAGAAGGCCGCGACCGGCAACGCCCCGGCGCTGCTGTACGGCGAGCCGGACATGACCGTCCGGGTCGTCCGCGACATCTTCAACGAGGACTTCACCAAGGTCATCGTCTCCGGCGACGAGGCGTGGAAGACCATCCACGAGTACGTCTCCAACGTGGCCCCGGACCTCGCCGAGCGGCTCCAGCGGTGGACCTCCGAGGTGGACGTGTTCGCCACCTACCGGATCGACGAGCAGCTGATGAAGGCGCTGGACCGCAAGGTCTGGCTGCCCAGCGGCGGCTCGCTGGTGATCGACCGCACCGAGGCGATGGTCGTCATCGACGTCAACACCGGGAAGTTCGTCGGCCAGGGCGGCAACCTGGAGGAGACGGTCACCCGGAACAACATCGAGGCGGCCGAGGAGATCGTGCGCCAGCTGCGGCTGCGCGACCTCGGCGGCATCATCGTGATCGACTTCATCGACATGGTCCTGGAGTCCAACCGCGACCTGGTGCTGCGCCGCCTGCTGGAGTGCCTGGGCCGGGACCGGACCAAGCACCAGGTGGCCGAGGTCACCTCGCTGGGCCTGGTCCAGATGACCCGCAAGCGGGTCGGCCAGGGCCTGCTGGAGTCCTTCTCCGAGCCCTGCGTGCACTGCAACGGCCGCGGTGTGATCGTGCACATGGAGCAGCCGAGCACCCACGTCCACGCCCCGGCCGCGGCCGCGGGCGAGGTCTCGGGCGGCAAGCGCCGTCGCCGGGGCAAGGGCGGGGCCGGCCACGAGGAGCCGCAGGCCGTCGAGGCCGCGGTGGCCGAGGCGGTCGTGGAGGCCGCTGAGGCCGTGCTGGAGGCCGCCGAGCCGGTGCGCGAGGAGATCGAGGGCCAGCTGGCCCTGGAGGTCCCGGGCGTCGAGGTCCCGGCTGCCGAGATCGCGCCGGTAGAGGCCGCGCCGGTGGCCGAGGCCCCGGCCGCCGCTCCGGCGGGCCGTACCCGCCGCCGCGCGGTGCGCAAGGCGACGGCTCCGGCCGGCGCGCCCCAGGCCGCCGAGATCGTGGTGCTGCAGGCGAAGGCGGACGCGGCGCTGGAGGCGGCCCTGGCCGCCGCAGCCCCGGCCGTCGAGGCCGCCGCGGAGACCGCCGCCGAGGCGGTCGTGGAGGCCGTCGCGCAGGCGCAGCCCGAGGCCGCCGAGGAGGCCGTCGTCGCGGAGGCCGTGGTTACGGAGGCCGTGGTCGTCGAGACCCCGGCCGCCGAGCCCGCCGAGGCCCTGGCCGCGGAGGAGGTGCCCGTCGAGGAGGCCCCGGCGCCGAAGAAGCGGGCCGCCCGCAAGACCGCCGCGAAGAAGACCGCCGCCAAGAAGACGACCACGGCGGCCAAGAAGACCACCGCCCGCAAGACCGCGACCAAGCGGACGAGCGCGGCGGCCAAGAAGGCCGCGGCCGCCGAGGGTGATACGGCGGCCGAGTAGTGCCCGTGCCCGGGGCGGGAGCCATCTTCGCCCCGGGCCGTACGAGCCGGTTTGCCCCTCGGGCGGCCGGTCCGTATTCTTGAACATCGGCGTGTCTACGCCATGCTCCCGAGCACATCACCTTCCCGAAGCCCCGCGTCCGCGCGGAGCGAACGGGAGGAGGCCCTTGTGTCCGTACCCAGGTGGCTGGCGTCGGGAGTTCCGACCGAGTTGGGAAAGTAGGTACCGCATGTACGCGATCGTTCGCGCAGGCGGCCGCCAGCACAAGGTCGCCGTCGGCGACGTGCTGGAGATCGACCGTATCGAGGCCAAGCCGGGTGACTCGGTGGAGCTCTCGACCATTCTGGTCGTCGACGGTGACGCCGTCACCTCCGACCCGTGGGTCCTGGCCGGCGTGAAGGCTCACGCCGAGGTGGTCGACCAGACCAAGGGCGACAAGATCGTCATCCTGCGCTACAAGAACAAGACCGGCTACCGCCGTCGTCAGGGTCACCGTCAGAAGCACACCGCGGTGCGCATCACCAGCATCGACTCGGTCAGCAAGTAAGGGGATAGCGAGATATGGCACACAAGAAGGGCGCAAGCTCTACCCGCAACGGCCGTGACTCGAACGCCCAGCGCCTCGGCGTGAAGCGCTTCGGCGGCCAGGTCGTCTCCGCCGGCGAGATCCTCGTCCGCCAGCGCGGCACCCACTTCCACCCGGGTGCCGGTGTCGGCCGTGGTGGCGACGACACCCTGTTCGCGCTGACCGCCGGTGCGGTGCAGTTCGGCAACCGTCGTGGCCGCAAGGTCGTCAACATCGTGGCCGTCGAGGCCTGAGTCCGAGCGGACTCACGAGTCGCGTCAGACTCACACTGAAGGGTGGGCCGGAATGTTCCGGTCCACCCTTCGGCTTTACGCAACAAGCAAGACTCATCCGCACTGGAGGCACATCCCATGACCACCTTCGTGGACCGCGTCGAACTCCACGTCGCCGCGGGTAACGGAGGCCACGGCTGCGCCTCCGTGCACCGCGAGAAGTTCAAGCCGCTCGGCGGACCGGACGGCGGCAACGGCGGCGAGGGCGGCAGCGTCGTCCTCACCGTGGACTCGCAGGTCACCACGCTGCTCGAGTACCACCACTCGCCCAAGCGCAAGGCCACCAACGGCAAGCCCGGAGCGGGCGGCAACCGCACCGGCGCCGACGGCGAGGACCTCGTCCTGCTGGTGCCGGACGGCACCGTGGTGCTGGACCGCAAGGGCAACGTGCTGGCCGACCTGGTCGGGCACGGCACCAGCTTCGTCGCCGCCCAGGGCGGCCGCGGTGGTCTCGGCAACGCCGCGCTGGCCTCGGCCCGTCGCAAGGCCCCCGGCTTCGCGCTGCTCGGCGAGCCCGGCGAGGCCCGCGACATCGTGATGGAGCTGAAGTCCGTCGCCGACGTGGCCCTGGTCGGCTACCCGAGCGCCGGCAAGTCCTCGCTGATCTCGGTGCTCTCCGCCGCCAAGCCGAAGATCGCGGACTACCCGTTCACCACCCTGATCCCCAACCTCGGGGTGGTCACCGCGGGTGACACCGTCTACACCATCGCGGACGTGCCCGGTCTGATCCCGGGCGCCAGCCAGGGCCGCGGCCTCGGCCTGGAGTTCCTGCGGCACGTCGAGCGCTGCTCGGTGCTGGTGCACGTGCTGGACTGCGCCACCCTGGAGCCCGGCCGCGACCCGCTGACCGACCTGGAGACCATCGAGGCCGAGCTCGCCGAGTACGGCGGCCTGGACGACCGCCCGCGCCTGGTCGCGCTCAACAAGGTGGACGTGCCGGACGGCCAGGACATCGCCGACCTCACCCGGGCCTCGCTGGAGGAGCGCGGCTACCAGGTGTTCGAGGTCTCCGCCGCCTCCCGCAAGGGCCTGCGCGAGCTGAGCTTCGCGGTGGCGAAGATCGTCGCCGAGGCGCGCGCCGCCAAGCCGGCCGAGGAGTCCACCCGGATCGTGCTGCGGCCCAAGGCCGTGGACGACGCGGGCTTCACCATCACCGAGGAGGACGGCGCCTACCGCATCCGCGGCGTCAAGCCGGAGCGCTGGGTCCGCCAGACCGACTTCGCCAACGACGAGGCCGTCGGCTACCTCGCCGACCGGCTGGCCCGCCTCGGTGTCGAGGAGCAGCTGTGGAAGGTCGGGGCGCAGGAGGGCGACACCGTCATCATCGGCCCCGAGGAGAACGCCGTCGTCTTCGACTGGGAGCCGACCATGGCCGCCGGCGCCGAGATGCTCGGCCGCCGCGGTGAGGACCACCGCTTCGAGAGCCCGCGCCCGGCGGTCGACCGCCGCCGCGAGAAGCAGAAGGGCCGGGACGCGGCCGAGGCCGAGTTCCTCGCCTTCGAGGCGCTCTCCAGCGGCCGCCAGGCCGCCATCGAGGGCGACGACGAGGACTACTGAGTCGACCTGCTCGAAGCGGACGGCCCCGCCACCTGTCGAGGTGGCGGGGCCGTCCGCTTGTTCAGCTGTTCCGTTGTGACTGGACGTCACTTCGTCCAGGCGGCCTGGACCTTGGTGATGTCGGTCGAGTCGCCGTAGCCGACCATGACCGGGGTGGTGCCGGCCGGGAAGCTGACGATGTCGCAGCCCTTGAAGGCGACGCCCTTGGTGGCGCCGGACCAGCTCGGGGTGGTGCACTTGGCGATCTGGGTCGAGCCGACCGGGTTGGCGAACATGGCCGTGTTGCCCGCGGCGTCGTAGACCTTGAGCTTGGAGCTGGGGTCGCTGAAGGTCAGCTTGGTGTCGCTGAGGTTCGTCATGGTCCAGTTGACGTAGAAGAGCGCGCGGCCGTCCAGGCCGGCGGTGTTGGCCTTGGCGTCCTGGAAGTCCTTGAGCGAGCCCGGCTCGATCCCGGTGACGGTCCACTGCAGCTTGGCGGCGGTGTTCGACATCTTGTCGTTGAAGTCGATGCTGGCCGGCTGGCCGAACTTCACCGAGGTTCCGGCCTGCGGGAGCTTCCCGCCGCCGGCGCCGCCGCCCGCCGCGCCGGCCGTACCGGCGCCGCCTGTGGCCGCGCCGCCGTTGGCGGCACCACCGGCCGCGGCACCGCCCGAGGCGGCACCGCCGGTGGCAGCGCCCGACGGGGCGGCGGTCGAGCCGCCGGCCGCACCGCCGGCGGCGGCACCCGTGGCCGCGCCGGTCTGGGCCGGGGTCGCGCCGGTGGCGGCCGGGTCCGAGTTGTCCGGGCCGCAGGCCGCGAGCGAGAGGGCGGTGGTCGCCGCCAGGGCGGCGACGGTGAGCTTCGCGGTGTACGAACGCATGGTGCGCTTTTCTCCTGGGCATGCGGCCGCGAACCGTTGCCGGCCTGCCCAGTGCGGCGCCGCCCGATGACAGGAAGGTCGAAGACGAGTGGGTACAGCGGGCAAGAAGCCGTCCCCCGATCTGGCTTTCGGTCAGGGACCATACCAGCCATGCGGATTGGCAGCCGGGCTGTGGCGAGGCCGTGACCAGGCCGGGTCCAGCCGGTGAAACACCCTGCGGGAGACCTGCGCGGATCGCGTAGATTTCGGGGTTGACGGCCGGGCGGCGCCCGCCGTACCCGCACCACACCGGAAGGGCGTACAGCGAGATGAGCGAGGACTCACTGCGGGAGGAGGTGCTGACCGCACGGCGGATCGTGGTCAAGGTCGGCTCCTCCTCACTCACCACGGCGGCCGGCGGCTTGGACGCCGACCGGGTCGACGCCCTGGTGGACGCGCTCGCCAAGGTGCGCGCCCGCCCGGAAGCCCCCGAGGTCGTCCTCGTCTCCTCCGGCGCCATCGCCGCCGGGCTCGCCCCGCTCGGCCTGGACAAGCGCCCCAAGGACCTGGCCCGCCAGCAGGCCGCCGCCAGCGTCGGCCAGGGCCTGCTGGTCGCGCGCTACACCGCCTCCTTCGCCCGGTACGGCATCCGGGTCGGCCAGGTGCTGCTCACCGCCGAGGACGCCAGCCGGCGCGCCCACTACCGCAACGCCTACCGGACGTTGGACCAGCTGCTGGCGATGGGCGCGATGCCGATCGTCAACGAGAACGACACCGTCGCCACCGCCGAAATCAAGTTCGGGGACAACGACCGGCTGGCCGCCCTGGTCGCCCACCTGGTCCGGGCCGACCTGCTGGTCCTGCTCTCCGACGTGGACGGCCTCTACGACGGCGACCCGGCCAGGCCCGGCACCAGCCGGATCGCCGAGGTGCGTGGCCCGCACGACCTGGACGGCATCGAGATCGGCAGCGCGGGCAAGGCGGGCGTCGGCACCGGCGGCATGGTCACCAAGGTCGAGGCGGCCCGGATCGCCACCGGCGCGGGCATCCCCGTGGTGCTCACCGCGGCCAGCCACGCCGCCGACGCGCTGGCCGGACGGCCCACCGGAACGCTCTTCCTGCGCACCGGCAGCCGCACCTCCGACCGGATGCTCTGGCTGGCCCACGCGAGCAGCCCGCGCGGTGCCCTGCACCTGGACGCGGGCGCGGTGGAGGCGGTCGTCTCCGGCGGCGCCTCGCTGCTGCCGGCCGGGGTCACCAAGGTCGACGGGGAGTTCACCGCGGGTGATCCGGTGGACCTTCTTGCCGAAAACGGCCACATCGTGGCTCGCGGACTGGTCAACTTTGATGCAAGGGAGTTGCCCCGCCTGCTCGGCCGGTCCACCCGAGACCTGGCCCAGGAGTTCGGCGCCGCGTACGAGCGCGAGGTCGTCCACCGCGACGACCTGGTCGTTCTGCCCGGCTGACCGGCCGATCACCCGGCGTCGGCCGATCGGCGGAGCGCGGCCGGCGGGCCGCTCCGTACAGGAGCGGCCCGGCCGCGGGCGAGGAGGGGCGCAGCCGTACCGGTCGGCCGATGGCCGACGGGGCCGGTGGGGACGACACGACATCGCCGAACAGGAGGCCGCCGGTGGAACGCAGGCGCGAGGCAGCGCTGACCGGAGGGACGGCGGGCCGGCGGCTGACCAGTATCGACGGCGTCCGCGGGGACGGCCCCGCCGAGCCGGCCGGTCCGCCACCGCAGAGGCCCGGCGGGGTGCGCAGGCTGCGGCCGCAGCGCGCGGAGGCGGCGGACCCGCCCAGCGTGCCCGAGCAGGCGCGGCTGTGGCACGTGGTGCTGAGCGTGGCCGGGCAGGTCACCCCGCTGTCCGCCCTGCGTGCCTCGCTGGAGCGGCTGGCGCACGACCACTCGTTCTTCCTGACCGCGCGCTACGCGGCCGACCACGCCGAGATCCGGTACTGGGAGCAGGCCCGGGACCTGCACGACGCGGCGGCGATAGCGCTGCGGCTGTGGGGCGAGCACAAGGTCACCGCGAACCTGCCGCCGTGGGAGATCGTCGGGCTGGAGGTGGTCGACCGGGCGACGTACCACAAGCGGGTGGCGGAGGGCTTCGGCGATCCGCCACCGCACCTGGGCGGCGTGCACCCCTACTGACCGGCCCTGTTCGGATGCCGAAACGGCGACGGGCGGGACGGGCGCAGTCGCTACCCTTGGCGGCATGACCAGCGACCTCGCCACCGCCGACAGCCCCGTCCTCGCCGTAGCGCGCCGTGCCCGGGAGGCCGCCGCCGCGCTCGCCCCGCTGCCGCGCAGCGCCAAGGACGCCGCGCTGCTGTCGATCGCGGACGCGCTGGTCGCCCGCGCCGCCGAGATCGTCGCGGCCAACGCCGAGGACGTGGCCCGGGCCCGCGAGGCGGGCACGGCGGAGTCGGTGATCGACCGGCTGACGCTGACCGGGGAGCGGATCGCCGCGATCGCCTCCGACGTGCGCGACGTGGCCGGCCTGCCCGACCCGGTCGGCGAGGTGGTGCGCGGCTACACCCTGCCGAACGGCCTGGACGTGCGCCAGGTGCGGGTGCCGCTGGGCGTGGTCGGCATCATCTACGAGGCCCGGCCGAACGTCACGGCGGACGCCGCCGCGCTCTGCCTGAAGTCCGGCAACGCGGTGCTGCTGCGCGGTTCCGCATCGGCCTACCGCTCCAACACCGCGCTGGTCGCGGTGTTGCGGGACGCCGTCGCCGCGGCCGGGCTGCCCGCCGACGTGATCCAGCTGGTGCCGGGGGAGAGCCGGGACTCCGTGCAGGAGCTGATGCGCGCCCGCGGCCTCGTCGACGTGCTGATCCCGCGCGGCGGCGCCTCGCTGATCCGCACCGTGGTCGAGGGCTCGACCGTCCCGGTGATCGAGACCGGCACCGGCAACTGCCACGTGTACGTGGACGCGCGGACCGACCTGGCGATGGCCGTCGGCATCCTGCTGAACTCCAAGGCACAGCGGGTCAGCGTCTGCAACGCGGCCGAGACCCTGCTGGTGCACCAGGACGTCGCGGACGACTTCCTGCCGCTGGCGCTGGCCGCCCTGGCCGAGGCCGGGGTGACCGTGCACGGCGACGAGGCGGTGCTCAAGGCCGCCGAGGGCAGCGCCGCCACCGTGGTGCCGGCCACCGACGAGGACTGGGGAGCCGAGTACCTCTCGTACGACCTGGCGGCGGCCGTGGTGCCCTCGCTGGACGCGGCCGTCGAGCACATCCGCCGTTGGTCCTCCGGCCACACCGAGGCGATCGTCACCACCTCGCAGGCCGCCGCCCGCCGCTTCACCCAGCTGGTCGACTCGACCACGGTGGCCGTCAACGCCTCCACCCGGTTCACCGACGGCGGTGAGTTCGGCTTCGGCGCGGAGATCGGCATCTCCACCCAGAAGCTGCACGCCCGTGGTCCGATGGGCTTGCCCGAGCTGACCAGCACCAAGTACATCGTCACTGGTGACGGGCATGTCCGCGGTGAGGCGACGCGGACCGTGGGCGGGGACGCGGACGCCCGCTGAACGCGGCGTGCGGGGCGTCCGGCACACGTGTGACGGACCAACTGCCGGGAGCCACAGACAAATCGCCCGGCCGGTAATACGCTGAATCCGTGGCTGAGGATGTGGGGGGCTCGCCGTACCCCGACGGCGCCGACCACGGTGGTGCGGACGACGAGTTCGCCACCGTGGTCTTCGATGAGGCCTTCGTCCGGTCCGCCGCCGTGCACGAGCCGACGGCCAAGGAGCGGCAGCTCGCCGCGGTCGAGGCGCGGTTCGAGCCGGACACCGCGGGACCGGGTTGGGGCCATGACGTCCCGGCCGGTGACGGGCTGCCGCTGGAGCTGCGCCCGTACCCGAGCGGACTCGACGAGGACCACCTGTACCCCGACCCGTGGTCGGGCCCGGGCAGGGCGACCGGCCGCCAGACCCGGCGGCGGTGGCGCCGCTACGATCCGGTGCGCGCCCGCGGCCGGTACGTGGCCCAGCAGCGCTGGCACCGGCCGGTGGCCTGGGTGCTCGCGGTGATCATGGGTGTGAGCCTGGTGGCGGTGGCGGTCGCGGCGATCTACCAGGGCGTGGGCGGTACCTCCGGCGCGCCCCGGCGCCCGGAGTCCGGCAGCAGCAGCGCGGGGGTGGACCCGCGGCCCGCGCCGGCCGAACCGTCGCCGGTGGTCACGGCGCCGGCGGGCTAGCCGGAGCCGGGGGCGCACGCCCGGGGCGGGTGGCCGCGGAGCGTTCCCGGCAATCTGCGCAGGGGCCCTCGTAGCGGGACGGGTGTACGCCTACCCTGGTGTCATGGGTGACCCGCGAGAGCCTCCTGAGGGTACGCCCGAGGGCGGTTCCGGAAACGAGGACGAATTCCGGTCCGTCGTGTTCGACGAATCGTTCGTGCGGGCTGCCCGGATCCAGGAGCTGTCCGCCCGGGAGCGGCTCGCGGGTTCCTTCGGCAAGGCCACCCGGGCCCGGGTGCGGCTCGGGCCGCTGGGTACCGTCCCGCGCCAGGCGCTGGCCCTGCTGCTGCTCATCCTGCTGGCCTTCGGGGCGGCGGTGTACTTCGGGGTGAACTCGCCGAAGGGCATCCCGGCGCGGCCCGAGGGCAGCCAAGTGACCGTCAGCCTGGTCGCGTTGAGCCCGGCCACGGCCGTCCACCCGGTGGCCGACCCGGCGAATCCGTTCGCCGCGCTGCCGCCCGGGTACGGCAACGGGACGGTCGGGCTGAACACCCCGACCGGGGCCGCCACGGAGCACTTCAGCCGGGTCGAGGTGACCAAGGCGCTGGACACCGTGCAGCGCTACCTGGTCGCCTCCTCGCTGGCCCCGGCCGCGCTGGTGCAGGGCGCCACCGCGGACATAAGGGCCTTCGTCACGCCCGGTGAGCAGGCCGGGTTCGACGAGAGCGTCGCCCAGCCGGTGGACGACCGGCACCACGCGCTGACCGGCTGGGTGGTCCGTTTCGACCCGGCGCAGGTCGCGCTGGCCTCCGACACCGTGAAGGTGGCCGGCGCGATGCGGATCGACGAGGCGGACAGCGGCACGCTGCAGATCACCACCGACCACACCTTCGTCTACGCGCTGAAGTCGGCCGGGGCCCCCGCCGGGGCGCCGGTCACCCTGGAGACCGTGCGGCGCGAGCTGACCTTCCGGTTCGACCGGGTGGACCTGGCCTCGGCGCAGCTGCGGCTGGTGGACTCGGTGGTGCAGGCCGGGCCGGCGCCGTGCGCCGCCTCGATGGCGGGCTTCCTGCAGCCGGTGCTGGCCACCGTGCAGGGCACCGCGGTGGCGCCGCCCGCGCCGGTCGACCCGGGCAACCACGCGCGGCCGGCCTGGCAGGTGTGCGGGGTGCTGGCGGGCGGCTGAGGACTCCTGGGAAGGGACTGAGGGCGCTGGGGGCGGGTTGCGGGCCCCGGATCGAGGACCCCCGGAACGGCGCGGCGGCCGGTGATCCCGTCCGGGTCACCGGCCGCCGTGGTCCGCGCGCCGGTTCAGCCATGGTCGTGGTCCGCGTGCCGGTTCAGCTGTCGTCGCGGTCCGTGGCGGAGCCGCGGTTGGCGCCGGTGAAGGTGTCGCGCAGCTTTCCGCCGACCGTGGCGGCGCCGCCGGCCACGTCCCGCAGCAGGCCCATCAGCGGGTCCTTGCTCTCCTTCACCGAGGTCGTGTAGTGGTCGGCGGCGGCCTTCCACTGCTCGCCGACCGAGGTGTCCCGGTCGTCCGAGCGGCGCGGGTAGGCACCGGCCAGGATCGAGCGGTACTCGTCGCTCTCCGCCCACTTCTTCAGCTGGGCGACCCGGACCACCGCGAACGGGTGGGTCTGCGGCAGCAGCTGGAGCAGCTTGAGCACGCCGTCGCGCAGGTCGCCGGCCCTCTCGTACTCCTCCGCCTGCTCCAGGAAGGCGTCGACGTTCATCTCGGCCAGGTTGTGCCCGCCGGCCAGCTTCATCAGTGCCCGCATGGACGCCTGGAGGTCCTGCCCGGCCAGCAGGCCGGCCCGGTCGCTGGACAGCTCGGCCTTGCGGAACCACTCCTTGAGGGCGGTGACGAGGGCCATGATCGCCAGGTTGCCGAGCGGCACCCAGGCGATCCGGGTGGCGATGTTGGTGAGGATCATCAGCATCGTCCGGTAGACGGCGTGGCCGGACATCGCATGGCCGACCTCGTGGCCGATGACGGAGCGCAGCTCCTCCTCGTCCAGCAGCTCGACCAGGCCGCTGGTGATCACGATGATCGGGGTGTCGATGCCGATGGTGTACGCGTTGACCGTCGGGTCCTGGGTGACGTACAGGTCCGGTACCTGGTCCAGGTCGAGCACGTAGGCGGCGTCGCGCACCATGTCGTACAGCTCGGGGAACTGACGTTCGGACGTCTTCACCGCGGTGGCCAGGAACATCAGCCGGATCGCGCGCTCGGATACCAGCCCGGCGAGCTTCTTCAGGACGTCGTCGAAGCCCGACAGCTTGCGCAGAGCGACCAGGGCCGAGCGGTCGGCGGGGTGTTCCCAGGCCCGGGTGGAGATCTCGGGGAAGCGCTGGCGGCGCCGGCTCGGGCTCTTCTCGAACGTGTCGGTCATGGTCTGAGTACCTCCTGGTCGACGGCGGCCCCGGCGCGGTGCCGGCCCCCCGCTGCTCTTCGCCTGCAACGACTGTCTGTGCAACGTCCGTGGTTGCGTACTCGTCCCCGGGGCCAGCGTACGCGCGGGGCGGGCCGCGCGGCCCGCCCCGCGCCTCCGGGGCGCGAGCGGGTGGGTCACAGGGGCCGGTGGGCGGCGCCGGTGTGAGGCGGGTTTACCCTGAATGCCCTGGAGAACCGAGACCGGATCCGGCCGCGGTACCGAGCAGTTCGAGGAGCCCCTCAGATGTCCACCGACACGCTGGTCAGCCTGGCCGCCCCCATCTCCGACGAAGCCGGCCCGGGCCTGTTCCTGCGGATCATCGTGATCGCGTCCCTCGTGGGGATCGGTCTGCTGGTCTGGATCATGGCCCGCGCCTTCCGCGGTCAGTAGGTCGCCGCGTTCCCCGTGCTCGCTCACGCGGCCGCCTCGCAGCTCGGCCGGGGCGTTCGCCCACGCGCCCCTCTCGACGGCCCGTCCGCCTCGCCCGCTCACGCCCGGTCAGTGGCGGTGGGCCGCCGAGCGGTTGCCGTGTAACCCCCCGTACGATGACGGGTGGGCCCTCACCGGCCCGGAACAACCCCCAGGTCCGTTCACCGAGCCGAGAAGGTCCCGCCGACCATGAGCACTGCTGCCGCACTCCCCGTTCTGAACCTGCTCGCCGAGGGCGAGGGGGGCAACCACGACAGCCTGAACCCGGCCCTGACGGGTGGCGCCGCGCTGTTCATCCTGCTGCTCCTGCTCTTCATCACCACCCGCTTCAACCGGGACCGCTGAGCCTGGTCCACGGACCGCCAGGGGAGCGTCCGTCCATCAGGCCGGCCGCTCCCTCACGCATCTGCGGGCAACCCCCACACGGGCGTTCCCGCACCGTAACGGGCGTCGCGTAAGGTGTGGCGGCATGGGAGAGCAGGCCGGGATTCCCGGCGGACCGGAACCGGTGAAGAAGCGCCTCGGCGTGATGGGCGGCACCTTCGACCCGATCCACCACGGCCACCTGGTCGCCGCCAGTGAGGTGGCGAGCGCGTTCCACCTGGACGAGGTGGTCTTCGTCCCGACCGGGCAGCCCTGGCAGAAGTGCGACCGGCAGGTCACCTCGGCCGAGGACCGCTACCTGATGACGGTCATCGCCACGGCCGAGAACCCGCAGTTCTCGGTCAGCCGGATCGACATCGACCGCGAGGGCCCGACGTACACCGTCGACACCCTGCGCGACCTGCACGCCCTGCACCCGGACGCCGACCTGTTCTTCATCACCGGAGCCGACGCGCTCGCCCAGATCCTGACCTGGCACGACTCCGACGAACTCTTCTCGCTGGCCCACTTCATCGGATGCACCCGCCCGGGGCACACTCTGTCGGACGCCGGACTTCCGGTGGGCGGGGTCTCCCTGGTGGAGGTCCCGGCGCTGGCCATCTCCTCCACGGACTGCCGCAACCGGGTCGCCAAGGGCGAGCCGGTCTGGTACCTCGTCCCGGACGGCGTGGTGCGCTACATCGACAAGCGGGCGCTGTACGCGCCGCACGGGACCTGAGCCGGGAGCGTCAGTGAGCGAGCGAAGCGAGCGAACAATCGAAGGGTGCGCGTTTCGCGAAGCGGCCGCCGAGCGCAGCGAGGTGGGCGCATGAGCGAGCGCAGCGAGCGAACGATCGAAGGGTGCGCGTTTCGCGAAGCGGCCGCCGAGCGCAGCGAGGTGGGCGCATGAGCGAGCGCAACGGCCAGCAAACGCCGGAGGAGTGGTCCACCGGGCAGTACCAGCAGCCGTACCAGGGGTACCAGCACCAGCCGTACGAGCAGTCGGCGCAGTACGACCAGTACGGGCAGCCGGTGTACGGGCAGGGCACCTACGTCGGCCACCAGCCGCAGGGGTACCAGCAGGAGCCGGGCTACCAGCAGGGCTACCAGGGGTACCCGCAGCAGGGGTACGAGCAGCAGCAGGGGTACGAGCAGTCGGCGCAGTACGACCAGTACGGGCAGCCGGTGTACACCCAGGACCCGTACGGCGGCTACCAGCAGCAGGCGTACCACCAGGGGTACCAGCGGCCGTACCAGGCCGCGCCGGTGGTCGCCGAGCCGCAGCAGCCGCCGCAGCCCGAGGCCGGTGGCCCGGCCGCCGCGGCCGCGCCCGCTCCCGCCGAGCCCGCGGCTCCCGCCGCCGTGCCGCCGCCGCGCCCGCGCACCCCCCGGCCGGCCGCCGAGGCGGCCCCTGACAAGCCCGAGGCGCCCTCCGAGCAGGTCGCCGGGGCCCGCTCCGGCAAGGCCGGCTCCCGGGCGCCCAAGGACAGCTACACCACGGGCGAGTTCACCTTCGTCGACGAGGAGGCGGAGGAGTCCGAGGACGTCATCGACTGGCTGAAGTTCGCCGAGTCGCGCAGCGAGGTGCGTGCCGAGCGCCGCCGCAAGCTGCGCAACCGCCTGGTCGGTCTCGGTGTGGTGCTGGCGCTCGCGGCGGGCGGCGTCGGCGGCTACCTGTGGTTCACCGGCGACAAGCCGACCGCGGCCGCCGCGGCCGGCGGGCGCCAGGTCAACGTCGTCCACCTGCGCGACCTGCAGGGCAAGACGTCCAGCGCGCTGCTGGTCAACGACGCCTCCGGACACAAGGGCACGGTGCTGCTGCTGCCCGACAACCTGCGGCTGCCCGGCCCGGGCGATCCGCCGGTGACCACCGTCGGCCAGGCCATGGACGCGATCGGCGCCTCGGCGACCCGCGACGGCCTGGCCACCGTGCTCGGCGCCCCGGTGGCGGGCACCTGGCGGCTGGACACCCCGTACCTGGAGATGCTGGTCTCCCAGCTCGGCGGTGTCCGGGTGGACACCAACGCCGAGACCCACGAGGGCGGCAAGCCGGACGGCAAGCTGCTGTCCGCGGCGGGCAAGAACACCCTGCTCAGCGGGAAGGCCGCGGTCGCGTACGCCACCCTGCAGGCGCCGGGCGAGAACCGGGACGCCCAGCTGGCCCGGTTCGGGCAGGTGATGGACGCGGTGGTGCGCACCATGCCGACCGAGTTCAAGGACGCCAAGGACGACGTGCACCGGATGAACGCGGTGCTCGACCCCTCGCTGCCCGAGGACGCCCTCGCCGGGGTGCTCGCCCAGCTCGCCCAGCAGGCCAAGGACGGCCACTTCGGCACCGCCGCGCTGACCGTCAAGCCGGACGGCGGGCTGGACGAGGCGACCGCGGGCAAGCAGGTCAAGGACGTGCTCGGCGGCACCGTGAAGTCCACGGCGGCCGGCGACACCGCGGCCCGGGTCTCGCTGCAGGACGCCAGCGGCAACGACGCGGCCGCGGCCGCCGCGCAGGTCCAGATCGTCAACTCGGGCCTGACCTTCATCCCGGGCGGCGCCAAGACCGCCGCGCAGGCCGCCAGTGAGATCCGCTACACCGACGACGCCCGGCAGGCCGCGGCGAAGTCGCTGGCGACCAGCCTGGGGCTGCCGGACTCGGCGGTGAAGAAGGTGGGCGACGCCCAGAACGCGGACCTGGTGGTCGTGCTCGGCAAGGACTACCAGCCGCCGAAGCAGTAGGCCGGCGGTCGGGCCCGGCCCCTCCGGCCGGCGCCCGGCGTCGGCGGCCGGGCCCGGTTCGGCCGCGCCCGGCGTCGGCGGCCCCGGAAAACGGTTCCGGGGCCGCCGGGGCGGCGTGAGATCCTGGAAGGCGACCCCCGGCCGCACGCCGGGGTTCGCCCCAAGCCGCCGAGCCGGAAGAACACCGTGACCGTCACCGACCACAGCCAGCAGCTCATCACCGTCGCCGCCCAGGCGGCGGCCGACAAGCTCGCGCACAACATCATCGCCTTCGACGTCAGCGAGGTGCTGTCGATCACCGACGCCTTCCTGATCGCCTCCGCGAACAACGACCGCCAGGTCCGCTCGATCGCCGAGGAGATCGAGGACCAGCTGCGCGAGCAGCTGGACATCAAGCCGGTGCGCCGCGAGGGCGAGCGCGAGGGCCGCTGGATCCTGCTCGACTACCTCGACATCGTCGTGCACGTCCAGCACTCCGAGGAGCGCTCCTTCTACTCGCTGGACCGGCTCTGGAAGGACTGCCCCGAGCTCCCGCTGCCCGAGGACGCCATGGCCTCGCGCAACCGCCCCGACGCCATCACCGACCAGGCCGGCAACGCCGTCGCCCCGGCCGACGACTTCGGCAAGCCCGAGGACCTGCACTGACCCGGGAGGCGCGCGGCCCGCGCATAGTCTTCTGGCGGCACGGCCAGACCTCCTGGAACCTCGAGTCGCGCTTCCAGGGCAGCACGGACATCGAACTGACCGGTCAGGGCGTCCTGCAGGCCCAGCGGGCGGCCCGGCTGCTCTCCGGCCTGCGCCCGGACCTGCTGATCTCCTCGGACCTCAAGCGCGCCCGGCGCACCGCCGAGGAGCTGGCCGCGGTCACCGGGCTCGACGTGGGGCACCACGAGGGCCTTCGGGAGACCTACGCGGGCTCCTGGCAGGGCCTGACCAACGCCGAGATCCGTGAGCGCTACCCGGAGGAGTACGCGGCCTGGGCGGCCGGGGAGCCGGTGCGGCGCGGCGGCGGGGAGCTGTCCACCGAGGTCGCCGACCGCTCGGTGCCGGTGGTGCTGGAGGCCGTCGCCAAGCTGCCGGAGAGCGGCACGCTGGTCGTGGTCAGCCACGGCGGCACCATCCGCACCATGCTCGGGCGCCTGCTGGGCCTGGAGCCGGCGCTGTGGGAGTGCTTCGGCGGGCTGTCGAACTGCTGCTGGTCGGTGCTCGGCAAGGGGGCGCGCGGCTGGCGGCTGCTGGAGCACAACGCGGGCACGCTCCCGCAGCCGGTCATCGGCGACGACACCTGAGGCTCGGTCCCGACGGCTCGGTCCCGACGGTTGGGTCCCGACGGTTGGGTCCCGACGGCCGGGGCGCGCCGGCACTCGGGCGACGGGGGCTTCGCTGGGGCCCGGAGAGGGCGGATTTCGCAGTTCCGGGCCTGACCAGCTAGAGTCTTCCTCGTTCGCACGGAGGGAACGCGGCCCGGAAGGGAAGCGGGAGATCCGGTGAGTGCGGGGCTATAGCTCAGTTGGTAGAGCGCTTGCATGGCATGCAAGAGGTCTGGGGTTCAATTCCCCATAGCTCCACTCCGCATCGGCGGTCGTGGCAGTCGGGATTCCGGGGCCGGGTCGTCCGTGTCGCGGGGCTATAGCTCAGTTGGTAGAGCGCTTGCATGGCATGCAAGAGGTCTGGGGTTCAATTCCCCATAGCTCCACAGTAGTTCGAGAGGCCGTCACCCACCGGGTGGCGGCCTCTCGGGTTTTGCCGGCTTTCCACTGGCTTTCCAAGGCTTTCCAAGGCCTTCCACGGCTTCCCTCGGCTTTCCTGCGGCCCCTTACGGCTCGCAGGTGTGCCTCCAGCCGCCCGGCGGCAGGGAGTTCAGCCGCTCGACCAGCTCCCGGTCGTCCGGGCTCTCCGGGACGTACACCACGATGTAGCACTCCGGTACGCCCGGCATCGTCAGGTAGGTGGCGTTCAGCCGCACCACGCCGAGCACCGGGTGGCGGAAGATCCGCAGCAGGGTCTTCGGCGGGGCCACCTCCTGGCGGGCCCACAGCTCCCGGAACAGCTCGCTGCGCGCCGACAGCCGTTGCACGTGGGCCTCCCAGGCCGGCTCACCGACGTGCTTGCCGTACGCCGAGCGCAGCACCGCCACCATCCGCGGCAGGGTCTCGTCCGGGTTCTCGCACGGGTTGCAGCACGACGGCGTGGTCAGCATGCACCAGAGGCTGTTGAAGAAGACCCCGTGGGACGGGCGCATCCGCTCGGTGCCGAACAGCGAGCGGTACGGCCGGTTGAAGCTCAGCACGTCGAACCGGGTGTTGGAGACCGCCGCCGGCAGCGGGGCGAGCGAGTCCAGGATCACCTGGATCGACGGGCTCAGCTCCGGCGGCGCCGGCTGCGCGAGCGGCGAGGGGGCCAGACCGGCCAGCCGGAACAGGTGCTGGCGCTCGGTGCCGTCCAGCCGCAGCGCCCGGGCCACCGCCAGCAGCACCTGCTCGCTCGCGTTGATCGGACGGCCCTGCTCCAACCACGTGTACCAGGTGACCCCGACCCCGGCGAGCTGCGCGACCTCCTCGCGCCGCAGGCCCGGCGTACGGCGGCGCAGCCCCGGCGGCAGGCCGACGTCCTCGGGGGTGACTCGCGCCCGGCAGGCTTTCAGGAAGCGGGCCAGCTCGGTCCGACGGCGGTCGCGGCCGCCCGTCGCGGTGGGCAGGTCCTGAAGCACGGTCATGCCGTCCATCGTGCCGCAGCGCGCGCCGGCGATACAGGTGCTGCCAGTACCAGGATCAGCAGGCTCTAACCACCAGTACCGGCACGGCCCCAGGCTGGTCGCCATGACGGACCTTCAGATCCGGCCCAGCGTGGCCGGAGGCACCACCCGGGTCCCGGCGGTACGGCCGGGGCTCCTCCTCGCGCTCGTCCTGTGCGGGCAGTTCATGGCCGTGCTCGACGTCTCCATCGTCAACGTCGCGGTGCCCACCATCCGCACCGACCTGGGCGCCTCCGGCGCCGCCCTGCAACTGGTGATCGCCGGCTACACCATCACCTACGCGGTCCTGCTGATCACCGGCGCCCGGCTCGGCGCCCGCTACGGCTACAGCCGACTGTTCCAGCTCGGCCTGGCCGCCTTCACCGCCACCTCGCTGGCCTGCGGCCTCGCCCCGGCCACCGGCTGGCTGATCGCCTTCCGGCTGCTCCAGGGCGCGGGCTCGGCGCTGATGGTGCCGCAGGTGATGAGCCTGCTGCAGCGCACCTTCACCGGCGCCGCCCGTACCCGGGCACTCGGCCTCTACTCGGCGGTGCTGGCCGTCGGGATGGCGCTCGGGCAGGTGCTCGGCGGGGTGCTGGTCAGCGCCGACCTGTTCGGCACCGGGTGGCGGCCGGTGTTCCTGGTCAACGTGCCGATCGGGATGGTGCTGCTGGCGGCCGGCGCCCGGCTGCTGCCGCGGCTGCCCGGCGACGCCTCGCGCGGCTTCGACGTCCCCGGCCTGGTGGTGCTGGGCGCCGCGCTCGGCCTGCTGGTGGTGCCGCTGGTGCTCGGCCACGAACTCGGCTGGCCGGCCTGGGGCTGGGTGATGATCACGGGCAGCGTGCTGCTGTTCGGCGCGTTCACGGTGGTCGAGCGGGGCGTCGCCCGGCGCGGCGGACAGCCGCTCATCTCCGGACGGGTGCTGCGCGCCCCCGGGCTGCGCCCGGCGGCGGCCGGACTGTTCGCGATCATGGCGGCCTTCTCGGGCTTCATGTTCGCCTTCGCCCTGCACCAGCAGGCCGCGCTCGGCCACAGCGCGCTGCGCGCCGGGCTCTGCTCGGCGCCCGTCGCGGTCGGCTTCGGGCTGTCCAGCCTGCACTGGCACCGGCTGCCGGGCCGGCTGCACGGGCTGCTGCCGGTGTTCGCCGCCGTGCTGCTCGGGGGCGGCTACCTGCTGCTGGGGGTGCTGCTCGGCGGCGGCGCCGAGATCGGGGCGGCACCGCTGGTGGAGATGGCCGCGCTCGGCCTGGTCGCCGGGTGCGCTTACGCGCCGCTGTTCGCCCGGGCGCTCGCGGGGATGGCGCCCGAGGACGCGGCCGATGCCAGCGGGGTGATGGTGACGGTCATCCAGCTCGGGCAGGTGATCGGGGTCGCGGTGCTCGGCTCGGTGTTCCTCGGGCAGGTGGCCCTGCCGGCGCCGGCCGCCGAGTCCGGGCACGCGTTGGAGGTGACCCTCGTGGTCAACGCCGTCGGGGTGCTCGCCGGGGCTGGCTTCGCCGCGCGGAGCCGGCGGGCGGCGCGGTAGGCGCGTTCGCGGTAGGGCGCGGCGGAGGCGGGCCGCGCCGGCGGCAGGACGCGCTTGTGGCAGGACGGGTTTTCGAGGTGCGGCCGCGGGTGTCGGCCGCACCTCGGGAAACGGATTTCTGGAGCACCCCCCGGACCGTGTAAAGTAGTCGATGTCGCCGAGGGAAACGGACGGAAACGGCCGAGGAACCCGGTGACATCGCAGGTCAAGGGGCTATAGCTCAGTTGGTAGAGCGCTTGCATGGCATGCAAGAGGTCTGGGGTTCAATTCCCCATAGCTCCACAGTGATCAAGAGCCGCCTCCCGTCACGGGGGGCGGCTCTTCGCCGTTGTGTCCATGCCACCGGCGGGCGGGCGGGAAAGACCGCTACCGTCGTGCCATGGCCGATCTGCAGCGAAGGCGGAACGAGGAGCTGGCCCGGATACTGCACCAGCTCGGCTGGAGTCCGGAACGGCTGGCCCGCGAGGTGAGCCTCGCCCTGCCGCCGGGCCTGGCCATCAGCTCCACCGCCCCGTACAAGTGGCGCGACCGCGGGATGGTGCCGCGCAGCCCGCACGACCAGGCGGTCTGCGAGGTGCTCAGCCGCACCCTGGGCATAGCCGTCACCTATGAGCAACTCTGGGGACGGATGGGTGGCCACCGCGGTGCCAAGATCCTCTCGCCCCGGCTGCTCACCGACCCGTGGACCGCGGACACCGCCCAGACCGCGCTGCGCGAGGCCGCCACGGACGCCGGACCCGTCCGCCTCACCGACCTGTTCCGCAGCGCCGACCTCGACCACGCCGCCGAACGGCTCGCCTCCTCGCCGCCGCCGGTCGGGGGCGGCGAGGGCGCGCTGCGCGTCGACCCCGGGCTGGTCGGCGAGCTCGGCCTGTCCTGCCGAAGCAAGCAGCGACTCGAACGCTCCTGCGGCGGCGGCCTCGTCCTCGGCCCCGCCAGGGCCGAACTCGCCATGCTGGCCAAGCTGTTGGAGCTCGGCGCGTACGACGAACGGCTGGGCCGCGAGCTGTACGGAACGGCCAGCAGGCTCGCCCGGCTGGCCGGCTGGGCCGCCTACGACCTCGGCCACGACGCCGCCGCCCAGCGGGCCTTCGTCGCCGCGCTGCGCGCCGCCCACGTCAGCGGCGACCCCAGGCTCGGCGTCGCCGGGCTCGGCGCGCTGGTGGTGCTCGCCACCCAGGGCGCCGGCGGGCGCGGCCTGGACGCCGTCTCCGCGCTGCGCACCGCCCTGGACACCCACGGCCCCGCGCTCAGCCCCACCTCCCGGGCCCGCCAGCTCGGCCGGATCTCCCGCGCCCACGGCCGCCGCGGCGAGGCCGAGCAGGCCGAGGCCGTCGCCGCCCGGGCCTTCGCCGAACTGGACGGCCTGCCCGGCACCGAGGAGGCCCGGGCCGACCTCGCCGGGATGGTGGGGGAGGGGCGGCTGGCGCTCGGCCGGTGCCGGATGGCCAAGCCGCTGCTCGCCGAGGCCGTCGCCGGGCTCGGGCCGGGGCGGGCCCGGTCCAAGGCGCTGCTGATGGTCCGGCTCGCCGAGACCCACCGGCGGCTCGGCGACCAGCGCGAGGCGGCCCGCACGGTGGCGCAGGCGCGCTCACTGGCGGCGGGGATGCAGTCGGAGCGGCTGGCGAAGGCGCTGCGGGACTTCGATGCGGCGGGGCGGGCGGCGGTGCGGTGATCCGGGCCCCTGCGTGCCGTTCGCGGTGCGGTGATCCGGGCCCCTGCGTGCCGTCCGCCGTGCGGTATCCCCGGAAGCGCCCTGACCTGCTTGCGGTACCCTGAGCCCATGCGAACCGTGCGCCTGCTCCTTAGCCGGCCGCGCTGACCAGGACCGGCCGCGCCCTCGGGCGGTGCCGGAGTCGGCGTGGCGTCCCCTCCTGCGAGGGGATTTTTTGTTTTCCGCCCCCGCCCGCGTCATGGGCCGGGTCCACGGGCCGGCCGCGTCGCGCGGTTCGCCAACTGACACCGATGGAGCTTGAAGGACCATGAGCGAGACGACCCCTGCGTCCGGCGCGGCCGAGACCGCGACCGAGCCGTTCCGGTACAGCGCCGCGCTGGCGGCGGACATCGAGTCCCGCTGGCAGGACCTCTGGGAGAAGGAGGGCACCTTCCACGCCCCCAACCCCACCGGTGCGCTGGCCGACCCGTCCGCGGGTGACGTCGCCGCGAAGCCGCACAGCTTCATCATGGACATGTTCCCGTACCCCTCGGGCGCGGGCCTGCACGTCGGCCACCCGCTGGGCTACATCGCGACCGACGTCTTCGCCCGCTACCAGCGGATGACCGGCCACAACGTGCTGCACACGCTGGGCTACGACGCCTTCGGCCTGCCCGCCGAGCAGTACGCGGTGCAGACCGGCACCCATCCGCGGGTCTCCACCGAGGCCAACATCGCCAACATGCGCCAGCAGCTGCGCCGGCTGGGCCTGGGCCACGACCCGCGCCGCTCGATCTCCACGATCGACCCGGACTACTACCGCTGGACCCAGTGGATCTTCCTGCAGATCTTCAACTCCTGGTACGACGAGGACGCCCGCAAGGCCCGTCCGATCGCCGAGCTGGTCGGCCAGTTCGAGTCCGGCTCGCGTGAGGTGCCGGGCGGGCGCGCCTGGGCCGAGCTGTCGGCCGCCGAGCGCGACGAGGTCCTGGGCGAGTACCGCCTGGCCTACGCCAAGGAGGTGCCGGTCAACTGGTGCCCGGGCCTGGGCACCGTGCTGGCCAACGAGGAGGTCACCGCGGACGGCCGCTCCGAGCGCGGCAACTTCCCGGTGTTCAAGTCCAACCTGCGCCAGTGGATGATGCGCATCACCGCGTACTCCGACCGCCTGATCGCCGACCTGGACCTGCTGGACTGGCCCGAGGCCATCAAGCTGCAGCAGCGGAACTGGATCGGCCGCTCCGAGGGCGCCCGGGTCGACTTCGCCGTCGACTCCGGCGAGATCACCGTCTTCACCACCCGGCCCGACACCCTGTTCGGCGCCACCTACATGGTGCTGGCGCCCGAACACGGCCTGGTCGACTCGATCGTCCCCGCCGCCTGGCCGCAGGACGTGCCCGCCGAGTGGACCGGCGGCGCCGCCACCCCCGCCGAGGCCGTCGCCGCCTACCGCGCTGCGGCCGCCGCCAAGTCGGACGTCGAGCGGCAGGTCGAGGCCAAGGTCAAGACCGGTGTCTTCACCGGCGCCTACGCCGTCAACCCGGTCAGCGGCGAGTCCGTCCCGGTGTTCATCGCCGACTACGTGCTGATGGGCTACGGCACCGGCGCCATCATGGCCGTCCCCGCCCACGACCACCGCGACTTCGCCTTCGCCCGCGCCTTCGGCCTGCCGATGCGCTGCGTCGTCGAGCCGACCGACGGGCGCGGCGAGGACCCGGCGGCCTGGGACGACGCCTTCGACACCTACGACTCGGTCATCGTCAACTCCGCGCGCTCCGAAGGCGACCTGTCGCTGAACGGGCTGAGCGTCATCGACGCCAAGGCCGCCGTCACCGCGTGGCTGGCCGAGCGCGGCATCGGCGAGGGCACCGTCAACTACCGCCTGCGTGACTGGCTGTTCAGCCGCCAGCGGTACTGGGGCGAGCCCTTCCCGATCGTCTACGACGAGGACGGCGTGATGCACGCGCTGCCCGACTCGATGCTGCCGGTCGAGGTCCCCGAGGTCGACGACTACTCGCCGCGCACCTACGACCCCTTCGACTCGGACTCCTCGCCGGAGACCCCGCTGTCGCGCAACGAGGGCTGGGTCAACGTCGAGCTGGACCTCGGCGACGGCGTCAAGAAGTACCGCCGCGAGACCAACACCATGCCCAACTGGGCGGGCTCGTGCTGGTACGACCTGCGCTACGTCGACCCGACCAACACCGAGGCCGTCGCCGACCCGGCCAACGAGCGCTACTGGCTGGGCCCCACCGCGGACAAGCCGGCCGGCGGCGCCGACCTGTACGTCGGCGGCGCCGAGCACGCCGTGCTGCACCTGCTGTACGCGCGCTTCTGGCACAAGGTGCTGCACGACCTGGGCCACGTCTCCTCCGTCGAGCCGTTCCACAAGCTGTTCAACCAGGGCATGATCACCGCGGACGTCTACCGCGACGAGCGCGGCTTCCCGGTGCCCGCCGCCGAGGTCGAGGAGCGTGACGGCACGTACTCCTGGCAGGGCGAGCCGGTCAAGCGCGAGGCCGGCAAGATGGGCAAGTCCCTGAAGAACGCCGTCGCCCCCGACGACATCGCCGACGAGTACGGCGCGGACACCCTGCGCCTGTACGAGATGTCCATGGGCCCGCTGGACGTCTCCCGCCCCTGGGACACCCGGGCCGTCGTCGGCTCGTACCGCTTCCTGCAGCGGCTGTGGCGCAACATCGTCTCGGAGACCACCGGCGAACTGGTCGTCACCGAGGAGCAGCCGGACGAGGCGACCCTGCGCGCCCTGCACAAGGCGATCGACGGCATCCGCGGCGACATGGCCGGGCTGCGCTTCAACACGGCCGTCGCCAAGGCGATCGAGCTGAACAACTTCCTGGTCAAGCGCGGCTCCACGCCGCGGGCGGTCGCCGAGCAGCTGGTGCTGATGGTCGCGCCGCTGGCCCCGCACATCGCCGAGGAGCTGTGGCGCCGCCTGGGCCACGGCGAGTCGCTGGCGCACGCCGACTACCCGGTCGCCGACCCGGCGTACGTGGTCGACGAGGCGGTGACCTGCGTGGTGCAGATCAAGGGCAAGGTGAAGGCCCGGCTGGAGGTCGCGCCGACCATCACCGACGCCGAGCTGGAGGCGCTGGCGCTGGCGGACCCGGCGGTGGTCGCGGCGATCGGTGACGCGACGGTGCGCAAGGTGATCGCGCGGGCGCCGAAGCTGGTGAACATCGTGACGGGCTGAGGGGTCGGCTGAGTTCTCGGCTGGGCCTGCGGCCGGGACCGGCTTGAGCGGGCGGGTGTCCTTCGGGGCGCCCGCCCGGTGCGTTCGGGCGGTGGTGCGCGGTGGTGCGCGGTGGTGCGCGGTGGTGCTGTGGTGCCGCCGGTGCGTCCCGGGCCCTCGGGGAGATCCCGGATCCGTCCCTGATCTCCGCCCGTCGGGCCCGTTCGGACCGTCTCCGGGCCGGGTGCGGCGGCTACGGTGGAACCCTCGGCAGTGCGGCCCGCGTTGGGCCCGGTGGGGCCGACCCGGTGGCGGAAGGTGACGCGCGATGGACGTGTTCGGCGTGATGATCGGCTTGGTCCTGCTCTTCGGGATCGCGGTGCTCGTCCTGGCCGTGGTCGGCACGGTCAAGGCGGCCAAGGCCGTCGCCGCGAAGGTCGAGAAGCACGAGGCCAACGCCCGGCGCGCCGTCGAGACCGCCACCCTCAAGGCGAAGACGTACACCAAGGTCGGCCCGCCCGCGCAGATCGCCACCGTCCGGCTCAAGCTGCGGACCTCCCTGGACGGCACCCGGCAGGTGCTGGAGAGCGGGCTGCCGCAGGACGGCCAGCTCGGCGAGGCCCTCGCGCTGCTGACCCGGCTCGACGCCCACGCGGTGGAGCTGGACGGTGAGCTGCGGATGCTGGAGCGCGAGCCGGACACCGCGCGGATCGCGGCCAAGCTGCCGGAGCTGCGGGAGCGGGCGGAGCGGATCGTCCATTCGGCCGAGACCATGCGGTGGGCGGCGCAGGACCGGATGCACCGGTTCGCGGACGACGAGCTGAGCCGGCTGAGCCAGGAGTGCGAGAGCGAGGCGGGGGCGCTGCGGCATTGGGACACCGCGGGGGGCGGCTCCGCTGGTGCTGTGCCTGGTGCTGTGCCTGGTGCTTCGTCTGGTGCCGGTGCCGGTGCCGGTGCCGGTGCCGGTGCCGGTGGTGCCGGTGCGGCCCGGGCCGGGCTGACGGACGGGAAGGGGCGGCCGAGCGCGGAGGAGCTGCTCGGGCTGGCCGATCCGCTGGTGAAGCTGGCGCAGCGGCTGCGGAAGCCGTCGGCGGGGCCCTCGGCAGGGCCCTCGGCGGGCTGATTTCCCGGGTCCTTCCGGTGCGTCCGGGAGTGCGCTGTCCTCCCGGACGAACGGGGAGTAACCTCCGGCTCATGCCCTCCGACCTCGCACTTGTCACCGATTCCACGGCCTATCTGCCGCAGGAGAGCCTTGACCGGCACGGGATCACGGTGGTCCCGCTGAGCGTCGCGGTCGGTGACTCGGTCCTCAGCGAGGGCGTGGAGATCTCCCCGAAGGACGTCGCCGAGGCGCTGCACGCCAAACAGCGGGTGACCACCTCCCGGCCCAACCCGGAGGCCTTCGCCGCCGTCTACCGGGCGGCCGCCGAGGCCGGGGCGAAGGGGATCGTCTCGGTTCACATCTCCGGCGAGCTCTCCGGCACGGTCGAGGCCGCCCGGCTTGCGGCCGCCGAGGCACCCGTACCCGTGCGGGTGGTGGACAGCCGGCTGGTCGGCATGGCCCTCGGGTACGGGGTGCTGGCGGCCGCCGAGGCGATCGCGGCCGGGCAGGGCCTGGCGGAGGCGGCCGGGGCGGCGGAGCGGCGGGCGGCCGGGACCAGCGGGTTCTTCTACGTGGACACCCTGGAGCACCTGCGCCGGGGCGGACGGATCGGTGCGGCGCGGGCGCTGCTCGGGTCGGCGCTGGCGGTCAAGCCGCTGCTGCACCTGGACGGGGGGCGGATCGAACCGCTGGAGAAGGTGCGGACGGCCTCGCGGGCGATCGCCCGGCTGGAGGAGATCGCGGTCGAGCGCTCGGGGGAGGGCGAGGTGGACATCACCGTGCACCACCTGGCGGCCGAGGACCGGGCCGAGCCGCTCGCGGAGCGGCTGCGGGCGCGGGTGCCGGGGCTGCGGGAGCTGTACGTGGGCGAGGTGGGGGCGGTGATCGGCGCGCACGTCGGGCCGGGGCTGCTCGCGGTGGTGGTCGCGCCTCGCTGAGGCGGCGGCTCGGTCAACTTTCGCGGCTTCCTCCCACTCGTGTGAGTGACGTTTTTTATCCACAACCCCCGGGTTATCCACAGGGTTTCGGTAATTTCCGCGGGCCGGCCGTCGGCCTCCTAGCGTCCTCGCCATGACGACCTTGGGCCTGGGCGCGGCTAAGCGCCAAGCGATCAACGAGACGGTACGGCTGCGGATGGCGGCGCTGCTGCCGGCGGGCGAGGAACCGGCGGGCGAGGAACCGGTGGGTGGCCCTTCCGCGGGTGTTGCCCCGCCCCCGGGGGCCGCTCCACCGTTGCCGGCCGAGGCGGCGCCGCCGGGAGCGGTCGACCTCGCCGGCTCTGCATCGGGTGACCGGGCGCGGCTGCGGTTCGCCACGGCGCTGGCGCTCGACCGGCGGGCGGTGGCCGGGTTGGTGATCCTGCTGCTGTTCGCGGTGGGTTACGCCGTGCAGCACTTCTGGCTGGCCAGACCGGAGGCGGTGGCAGTCCCGGCGCTCGCGGTCGCCTCGGCGCCGTCGGAGCCGGGCATGCCCTCCGCCCCCGCCCCGGCCGCCTCCGGGGCCGGGCCGCCCGAGGCCCCCGCGGGCCCGGGCGCGGAGGCCGCCGTCGTGATCGACGTCGGCGGACGGGTCCACCTGCCCGGCCTGCACACCCTGCCCGGCGGCTCGCGGGTGGCCGACGCCCTGCGGGCGGCGGGCGGTCCGCTGCCGGAGACGGACACCAGGGGCCTCAACCTGGCCCGCGTGCTGACGGACGGTGAGCAGATCCTGGTCGGCGAGCAGGCGCCGGCTCCCGTCCCGCTCTCCGGAGGCGCCAACGGGCCTCCCGGGGCCGGCACGCCCCGACCACCCGTCAGCCTCAACCGCGCCACCCTCGAACAGCTCGACGCCCTCCCGGGCGTCGGCCCGACCCTCGCCCAGCGCATCCTCGCCTACCGCACCTCGCACGGCTTGTTCCGCACGGTCGACCAGCTCCGGCAGGTCAGCGGGATCGGGACCCGTACGTTCGCGGAGCTCCGCCCGTTGCTGACGCTCTGACTCCTTGACGCTCATTCCGTTCCCGATGCATGAACTCGCTGACCGCCGAAGGGAGGCACCGCCATGTCCGCCGTCACCGCAGCGCTCCCGCGCCCTCGCTCCTCGGCTGCCGACTTCCGGCTGCTGCTCCCCGCCGTCTCGGCCTGGGTGGTCACGGCGGCGCTGCTACCCCTGGAACCCGGGTCCGAGGTCCTGCTCCGCTCGCTCGCGGGCGTCGCCGTGCTCGCGGCCGTCCCGCTGCTCGTCCGACCGGGCCTCCTGCGTCGGCGCGGGGCCGCGGTGACCCTCGCCGCCGTCCTGCTCACCGGAGCGGCGGCCGCGATCGCGACCCCGCTGCACACCGCCGACCTGCACCGGGGGCCGCTGCCGGAGCTCGCCCGTGCGGCCGAGCACGCCTTGCCGCGATCCGCGGGCACGCCCGCCCCGGCGGTGGAGGTGGAGCTGACCGTCGAGGGGGACCCGAAGGTCCACACCTCCCGCGGCACCACCACCGGCGGGCAGACCCTGCTCACCGTGGAGGCCGTGGCCGACCGCGTCACGGTCCTCCCGGACGGGCGGGCCACCCGCACCCACACCCCGGTGACCGTCATGGTCCGAGGACCGGAGAGCGAGCGCTGGCTGCGGCTGCTCCCGTCCGAGCGGCTGGCCGCGGAGGCCGAAGTCCGGCCGGCGGGGGAGGGCCACGGCACCGAGTCCGCGGCGCTGCTGGCCGTCCACGGCCCGCCCCGGCAGCTCGCGCCGCCGAGCCTGCCGCAGCGGATCGCCGGGCGGCTGCGCGAGGGCCTGCGCACGGCATCCGACGGGCTCCCCTCGGACGCGCGCGGGCTGCTCCCGGGGCTCGTGGTCGGCGACACCTCCCGACTGCCCGACGATCTGGTGGACGCCTTCCGGGCCACCGACCTGGTGCACCTGGTGGCCGTCAGCGGGGCCAACCTGGCCGTCGTCCTCGGCGTGCTGATCGGCGCACCCGGCCAGGCCGGCACCGCGGAACGGCGCGGGCTGGCCCCGGTGCTGGGGCTGTCGCTGCGCGTCAGCGCCCTGCTGGGCACGGCGCTGACGCTGGCCTTCGTCACCGTCTGCCGACCCGAGCCCAGCGTGTTGCGGGCGGCGGGAACGGGACTGATCGGCATGCTGGCCCTGGCCACCGGCCGCCCCCGCCAGGCCGTACCCGCGCTCGCCGGAGCCGTGCTGGTCCTCGTCCTGCTGGACCCGTTCCTGGCCCGCTCCTTCGGCTTCCTGCTCTCGGTGCTCGCCACCGCGGGGCTGCTCGTCCTCGGGCCACACTGGGCCGAGGCCCTGCGGGCCCGACGCTGGCCGCACCACCTGGCGGGCGCGCTGGCCGCGACGGCGGCCGCACAGGCGCTGTGCGCGCCGGTGACGGTGGTGCTGTCCGGACACATCAGCCTGGTGGCGATCCCGTGCAATCTGCTGGCCGAACTGGCGGTGGCCCCGGCGACGTTGCTCGGCTTCGGGGTGCTCGTCCTGCAGCCGTTCCTCCCGTCCCTGGCCCGCCTGCTCGCCGAACCGGCCGGAGTGCCGGCCAGCTGGCTCGCCTTGGTGGCGCGCCGCGGAGCCGAGCTGCCGGGCGGCCAACTCTCCTGGCCGGGGGGCTGGTTCGGGACGGTGACGGTCGCCCTCGCCACCCTGGCCGTCTGCTGGGCGGCGCCTCTCCTGCTGCCCCGGCGGGCGGAGCCCGGCCGGCGGGCCCGAACCCGGCGCCGCTGGGCCCGGGCGCTGGTGACGGGCGCCCTGCTGGTGGTACTGCTGGCCGTGTTGCTGCGCCCGCCGCAGCTCGCCCGGATCGCCACCGGCTGGCCGCCGCCGGGGTGGCGGCTGGCGATGTGCGATGTCGGGCAGGGAGACATGTTGGTCCTTCGGGGCGATGCGTCGGACAGTGCGGTGGTGATCGACACGGGGCCGGACCCGAGCGCCGCGGACCGGTGCCTGCGCGACCTCGGGATCACGAGGGTGCCGCTTCTGCTGCTGACGCATTTTCATGCCGACCATGTCGAGGGCGTGCCGGGGGTGTTGCGGGGTCGTGAGGTCGGTGCGGCCGAGGGCACGGTACTGGACGAGCCGCCGGGAGAGGTGGCCCGGGTGGCCGGTTGGGTGGCCGGGGCCGGGGTGCCGTTGCTGCGGGCGGGTCGTGGTGAACGGCGGTCGGCGGGTGCGGGGTTGGCCTGGGACGTGGTGTGGCCCGATCCCGTGGCGGCCGTGGAGGCGCCCGGCGCGAACAACGCGAGTGTGGCGCTGCTGGTCTCGTTGGCCGGTGGTCTGCGGATGGCGCTGCTCGGTGACCTCGAACCACCCGCGCAGTCCGCCCTGTTGGGCCGTCTGGGTCGGGTCGACGTGCTGAAGGTGGCGCACCACGGCTCGGCGCACCAGGACTGGGACCTGACCGCGGCGCTGCGGCCGCGGCTGGCCCTGATCTCCTGCGGTGAGGGCAACGCGTACGGTCACCCGTCCCCGCGCACGGTGGAGCGGCTGCGCGCGCTGGGCGCCACCGTCCTGCGCACCGACCGCGCGGGCGACATCGCCGTGGTCGGTGACTCCCCGTCCAGTCTCGCTGTCGCCGTCCACCCCCAGCCCGCCCACGGCGCCCACTCCGCTCGCTCCAGTCGCCAGGCCCACTCCGCCGCCAAGCCCCGCGCCCCGCCCCTGTGACCCCCGCTCTCCTCCTTCCTCCACAAGGTGGGGCAGGGAAGGGGTAGGGGCGGGGGTGGTGGAGGTGGAGGTGGAGGGAGGGGTGGGGGTGGGGGTGGGGGCCCGGGGAAAGCGATTGCGGCGCGCTCCGGGCGGGCCCGGAGCGCGCCGCAAACCAGCGTCACCGGCCGGGGTGGGGGAGAGGTGGCAAATGTCGCGCCGTCCGACCGTCTCGTCGGATTGTGGCCGAGCGGCCGTACGCCACGCGCGTACGGCCGCTCGGGTCGGTTCTCCGGTCAGCGGGTCGACGGGCCCACCGATCCACCGATCCACCGATCCACCGATCCACCGGCCCACCGATCCACCGGTCGTCAGCGGGTCGGCAGCACCCGGGTGTGCTCCTCGCGGACAGCCTGGAGCGCGTTGGGGTTGAGGCCGAGGAGCTTCAGGACGGTCGGCGCGATCTGCTTGGTTTCGACCCTCTCGTCCTGGCGGACACCGTCCGGGGTGGCGGCGCCGGAGACGACCAGCGGCACGTTCAGGTCGTCGGCGTGGGCACCGCCGTGCTCGGCGATCTTGCTGCCGCCGGTGTAGACGACGCCGTACTGCGCGACGCCGAAGACGTCCGGCACGCGGGCGTCGCCCTGCGTGACGTGGAAGTAGTCGGCGGCCTCCTCGCCGGCGTAGATCTTCTCGACACCGCTGTGGGTGAAGGGGCGGGCCTTGCCGTTGATGTCGACACCGTTGCCGCTCTGCGCCAGCAGGTAGTTCTTGGCGAACTCGGTGGCGGCCGCGGAGCGGTCGTTCAGCCAGAGCAGCACGCCGTCGTCGTCGACCGCGTGGGCGACCAGGTCGCCGGCGCCCGGGTGGGCGGCCTTCCAGGCGGCGTTGAGGCCGTCCAGCAGCGGGCCGTCGTCGATCCGGTTGAGCGCGGTCGGGTCGATCGGGGACTGGCCGTGCTTGGCCGAGAGGATGACGGTGGTGGAGCCGTCCAGGTGCCGCTTGCGCAGCTCCTCCGTCAGCGCGCCGAGCTGCTGGTCGACGAACTCCAGGTTCTTCTCGACCAGCGGGCCGGGCACGCCCTTGGTGACGTAGCCGCCCTGGAGGCCCTGGGAGCTCTTGAGCTTCTGCGCGGTGGAGACCGACTGGAAGTTCAGGCCGAAGACGGCCGGGGTGCCGACCTGCTCCGAACGGCTGTGGTCGTAGCCGTCGATCTCGTTGAGGACGGCCTGCACCTTGTACGAGTCGTACTGCTCGGTGGCCTTGTTGTCCTTGGTCCAGTCGCCGTTGTACCCGGTCGCGTTGCTGTTGATCTCTGGGGTGAAGAGGTCCTGGATGCCCTCGCCCGAGGGGCCGTTGAGGATGTCGTAGGCGGCGTGCTTGTCCGACCACGCGGTGCGCAGACCGGCCTGGCGGGCCACCTCGAAGACGGTGTTCACCTGGAGGTAGGAGTGCGGGTAGACCGGCTTGCAGGTGTGCGGGTCGACCGGCAGCTTGGCCGGGTTGAGCAGGGTCTGCGGCCGGCCGGTCATCTGCAGGATGGAGCCGGGCAGGCCGGCGAGGCCCTGGCCGGCGTCGAGCGCGTCCTGGTTCTTGTCCAGGTCCTCGGTGAGGTCCACCTCGACACCGGGCTTGACGCCCTTGCAGTCGGTGGTGCCGGCCGGGAGCAGCGCGGCGTTGTAGGTGTCGTCGTAGTAGACGCCGGTGGTGCCCGGGCCGCCGCCGGTCAGCTGGGCGACCATGCCGGGGAAGGAGTCCGAGGGGTTGGTGGTGCTCGCGTGGGTGTACTCGACACCGCCGCGGACCAGCCGGGCCAGTGCTGACTGCGGGTGCTCGGCCACGAACCAGGCCAGGTCCGACTGGTGCAGGCCGTCGACGGAGACCAGCAGCACGTGCTTCGCGTGGGCGCCGCGGCCCTCCTCGGCGGCGGCCGCCTGGGCGACGGTGGATCCGGCCAGCACACCGGCGGCGCCGAGGGTGGCGGCCAGCCGGACATAACGACGGGTCACAGAGACTCCTGCGGAGGGGAAGTGGCTGCGGCGGTGCCGTCCTAGGTTCAGAGGGCTCGGTATACCGGCGGCGGCGGAGACATGAACAGTGCCCAACCCCTGTGCGGAGAGATCCGGGAATTCGCCGAATCTCATCAACTGGACGCCCCGCCACGGGGACTGGTGTGCATACGCAGCCAATGGAACGGCGGCGGTGGGGCCCGCGCCGGAGCGTGGCGCCAGGGTCAGGGCCGCGGGGTGATGCCGAGGTCGGTGAGGAGGTGGCGGATGCGGGATTCGATCTCGTCGCGGATCGGGCGGACGGCTTCGAGGCCCTGGCCGGCGGGGTCGGCGAGCTGCCAGTCCAGGTACCGCTTGCCGGGGAAGTACGGGCAGGCGTCGCCGCAGCCCATGGTGATCACCACGTCGGAGGTCTGGACGGCTTCGGTGGTCAGGACCTTGGGGGTTTCGGCGGAGATGTCGATGCCGGTCTCGGCCATGGCCGCGACGACGGCGGGGTTCACGGACTCGGCGGGGGCGGAGCCCGCGGATCGTACCTGCACCCGGGGGCCGCCGAGGTGGGTGAGGAAGGCGGCGGCCATCTGGGAGCGGCCGGCGTTGTGGACGCAGACGAACAGCACCGACGGAACGGCGGGAGTGCTCATGGGGAGATCCTTGGTCGAGGGCAGGGGGAGCGGGTCGGCGGCCGGGGCGCCGGCCGCCGGCCCGGCCGGCGCCCCGGCTCGGAGTCGACCGGGCCGGCCTCGCGGAGCACCTTGAGGCGGTGGGAGACGGTCGGCTGGGAGGCGTCGAAGGGGCCGCCGGTCAGGCCTCCTCGCGCCAGCCCTCGTAGGAGGTGGCGAGGGTGTCGAGGGCGTGGAGCAGGGCGGGGGTCCAGCCGTCGGCAGGGGGGTCGAGGACGACGAGCCACTGGGCGTCCTCGGCGTCGTCCTCGCCGGCCAGGGCGTCGCGGACGATCTCCAGCTCGCCGAGGTCCGGGAGGTCGGCGCGGAGTTCCTCGGCGGCCTCGTCGGCGGCGTCGCGGTCGGGCAGGACGAGCAGCTGGCGGACGAAGGGGTCGTTGACGTCCGGGAGGTCGGTGGTGTGGTTCTCGGTCACCGGGCCATTGTCCAGGTCGGGCAGGGCGGTCGGTCGGCCCGGGTGGCCGGTCGGTCGGTCGTGTGGCCGGTCGTGTGGCCGGTCGTGTGGCTGGTCGGGCGGCCTGGAGTGTCCGCGGCGCGTGGGATGCTGGTAGGCGATGGCCAGGAAGAGTGCACCCGACGACCTGCTCGCCCCGCTGACCCTCGCGGTCGGCCAGGAGGAGCTGCTGCTGGACCGCGCGGTCGCCCAGGTGGTGGCCGCGGCGAAGGCGGCGGACCCGGACACCGATGTACGGGACCTGCCGCCCGGCGGGCTGCAGCCCGGCAGCCTGGCCGAGCTGACCACGCCGTCGTTGTTCGCCGAGCGCAAGGTGATCGTGATCCGGGCCGCCCAGGACCTCTCCGCCGACTCGGTGAAGGAGGTCAAGGCGTACATCGAGGCCCCGGCCGAAGAAGTGATCATGGTGCTGGTGCACGCCGGCGGCGCCAAGGGCAAGGGCCTGCTGGACGCCGGCCGCAAGGCGGGCGGGCGCGAGGTGGCCTGCGCCAAGCTGGCCAAGGCGAGCGAGCGGTTGGCCTTCGTCAAGGGCGAGTTCCGCACGCTGGGCCGCTCCGCGACCCCGGAGGCCTGCCAGGCGCTGCTGGACGCGCTCGGCAGTGACCTGCGCGAGCTGGCGGCCGCGTGCAGCCAGTTGACCTCGGACGTCGAGGGCACGATCGACGAGACGGTGGTGGCCCGCTACTACAGCGGCCGGGCCGAGGCGACCGGCTTCGAGGTGGCTGACCTGGCCGTCACCGGCCGGGCCGAGGAGGCGCTGGAGCGGCTGCGCTGGGCGCTGGCCGTCGGGCAGCCGCCGACCGGCATCACCTACGCGCTGGCCTCCGGCGTGCGCAGCATCGGGCGGCTGGCGACCACCGGGCGGAACATGCGTCCGGCCGATCTGGCCCGCGAGTTGGGCATGCCGCCGTGGAAGGTCGACCGGGTCCGCCAGCAGATGCGCGGCTGGACCGGTGACGCGGTGGCCACCGCGCTGACCGCGATCGCCCAGGCCGACGCCGCCGTCAAGGGCGGCTCGGACGACCCGGCCTACGCCCTGGAGCGCGCGGTGGTCGCCGTCGCCAGGGCCGCCCGGGCCGGCTCCCGCCCGGCGTACTGAGCAGCTCCGGCTGTGCGCGGATCGCGTGCAGTCCGTCCCGGGCGACGGACTGCACAGCCGACCTCGGCACCTCGGCACCTCGCCCCTGAGGGGCCCGGGTAGATCTGCGCCCCGCCGTCGTCGGCCAAGACACGCAGAACGCGACAGGCGCCGCAGTCGGCCTCTGGGGAAGAGACCGGCTGCGGCGCCTGTCGTACAGCTGGTGTGCACCGCACCCGCGTGGCGAACGCAGGCCGCGTGCGGTGCGAGTATCGCGCGCCTCGGGGTTCCGGGTAGAGGGCCGGGTCGTCCGAGGCGGTGGGGGCCGGAGCCCCCGGGGGCGTCAGGCCTGGGCGGCCGCGTTGACGCGCTTGGTGATGGCCGACTTCTTGTTGGCGGCCTGGTTGGCGTGGATGACGCCCTTGCTCACGGCCTTGTCCAGCGCCTTGGAGGCGGCGCGGGCCAGCACGACGGCCTTCTCGGTCTCGCCGGCGGCAGCGGCCTCACGGGCCTTGCGCAGAGCGGTCTTCAGCGAGGACTTGACGGCCTTGTTGCGCAGGCGCGCCTTCTCGTTGGTCTTGTTGCGCTTGATCTGGGACTTGATGTTCGCCACGAAGGAGCCTCAGTCTTGTCTAAAAGGATTGAACGGGCTGCACGCAGCGGCCGTCGGTCCAGCTGAGAGGGCATGCCGAGGCCAGGTGCAGCAGCCCACGCTACCAGGGGCCCGCCGCCCGCCCCAAACCGGACCGGCTGCGGGACCGCGCGGGACTGGACGCTGTACCGGATGCGGGGCCGGGCGCGGGACCGCGGGTTCCCCCGGACGGGTCAGGCGCTCAGCACCGGCTCCCCGTAGTGCTCGACCTCCGGGAACGGCCGGTAGAACCGGTGCAGCAGTTCCCGCCACCGCTGGTACTCGGCCGAGCCGCGGAACCCCTCGGTGTGGTCGGCGAGCGTCTCCCACTCCACCTGGAGCAGGAAGCGCGAGCCGCGTCCCTCGTCGAGGCAGCGGCGAAGTTCCAGGGAGCGGAAGCCCCGCTGGACGGCGATCAGCGGACGGGCCTCGGCGAAGGCGGCGAGGAACTCCTCCTCCCGGCCGGGCAGGACGTCGAGCAGTGCGCTTTCCAGGATCATGAACGGCCATCCTGCCGCCTCACGGGCGTGCGGCGGAAGGCTCCGAGGTGCCCGAACGACGTCCGGTGCCGCGGTCGTGGGAAGATGGGAGGAACTATTTCGATCGGACGAGACTGTCCGGTCCCCGGGATAGCCGGTCAGCGATGATCGGGACACCCCCGGCCCCGGACCAACGGAGAATCGGACCAAGGTGCCCGCGACCCCCAGCAATGTGCCAGAGCCCAGCCGTACCGACCCGGCGCTGATCCGCAACTTCTGCATCATCGCCCACATCGACCACGGCAAGTCGACGCTCGCAGACCGGATGCTGCAGATCACCGGCGTCGTCGACCCGCGGCAGATGCGCGCCCAGTACCTCGACCGCATGGACATCGAGCGCGAGCGCGGCATCACCATCAAGTCGCAGGCGGTCCGCCTTCCGTGGGCCCCGAAGACCGGGCCGGACGCCGGGACGACTCACATCCTCAACATGATCGACACCCCGGGCCACGTGGACTTCACGTACGAGGTGTCCCGCTCCCTGGCGGCCTGCGAGGGCACCATCCTGGTGGTCGACGCGGCCCAGGGCATCGAGGCACAGACCCTCGCCAACCTGTACCTGGCGCTGGAGAACGACCTCACGATCGTCCCGGTGCTGAACAAGATCGACCTGCCGGCCGCCCAGCCGGAGAAGTACGCCGCCGAGATCGCCCACATCATCGGCTGCGACCCCTCCGACGTGCTCCAGGTCAGCGCGAAGACCGGCCTCGGCGTCGAGGACCTGCTGGACCACATCGTCAACACGATCCCGGCCCCGGTCGGCGTCGCGGACGCCCCGGCCCGCGCGATGATCTTCGACTCGGTGTACGACGCCTACCGCGGTGTGGTCACCTACGTCCGTGTCGTGGACGGCCAGCTCACCAAGCGCGAGCGCATCCAGATGATGTCCACCGGCGCCACCCACGAGCTGCTGGAGATCGGTGTCATCTCGCCGGAGCCGAAGGTCGCCGACGGCCTCGGCGTCGGCGAGGTGGGCTACATCATCACCGGTGTGAAGGACGTCCGGCAGTCCAAGGTCGGTGACACGATCACCTCGCAGCACAAGGGCGCCACCGAGCCGCTCGGCGGCTACAAGGACCCGCGCCCGATGGTGTTCTCCGGCCTCTACCCGCTGGACGGCTCGGACTACCCGCTGCTGCGCGACGCCCTGGACAAGCTGCGCCTCAACGACGCTGCCCTGGTGTACGAGCCGGAGACCTCGGTCGCGCTGGGCTTCGGCTACCGCTGCGGCTTCCTCGGCCTGCTGCACCTGGAGATCATCCGGGAGCGCCTGGAGCGCGAGTTCAATCTCGACCTGATCTCCACCGCCCCGAACGTGATCTACCGGGTGGTGATGGAGGACGGCAGCGAGCACACCGTCACCAACCCGAGCGAGTTCCCCTCCGGCAAGATCGCGGACGTCTTCGAGCCGGTCGTGCGCGGCACCATCCTGGCGCCGAACGAGTTCGTCGGCGCGATCATGGAGCTCTGCCAGTCCCGTCGCGGCAGCCTGCAGGGCATGGACTACCTGTCCGAGGACCGGGTCGAGCTGCGCTACACCCTGCCGCTCGCGGAGATCGTCTTCGACTTCTTCGACCAGCTGAAGTCCAAGACCCGCGGCTACGCCTCGCTCGACTACGAGCCCATCGGCGAGCAGAGCGCCAACCTGGTCAAGGTCGACATCCTGCTGCACGGCGACGCGGTGGACGCGTTCTCCGCGATCGTGCACAAGGACAAGGCCTACGGCTACGGCGTGATGATGGCCGGCAAGCTGCAGAAGCTCATCCCCCGCCAGCAGTTCGAGGTGCCGATCCAGGCCGCCATCGGCTCCCGGGTGATCGCCCGCGAGACGGTCCGCGCGATCCGCAAGGACGTCCTCGCCAAGTGCTACGGCGGTGACATCTCCCGCAAGCGGAAGCTGCTGGAGAAGCAGAAGGAAGGCAAGAAGCGGATGAAGATGGTCGGCAGCGTGGAGGTCCCGCAGGAGGCCTTCATCGCCGCGCTGTCCACCGACGCCGAGACGCCGAAGGACAAGAAGTAGCGGCGAGCGGCACCAGGAGGGCCCGGGCACCCGCCCGGGCCCTTCCGCGTTCCCGCAGGACGCCGTTCGCGTAGGACGCCCCGCTGGCTACTTGAGCGCGTTGAGGACGACGCTGACGATCCCGGCCTTGGCCAGCCGCCCTGCGGTGCCGGTGAAGACGGTGGGCTTCATCGAGTCGTCCGGGTGGACCAGCTGCAGCAGCCCGTCCCGCCGGCCGAGGCTCAGGCACTGCACGACGTACTTGAACGAGAACGGCTTCGAGGTGCGCCCGTCGAGCAGCTTGCCGACGTACTGGCCCTGCGGCAGCGCGGTGGCGCAGCCCATCCGCAGGGTGCCGACGCCGGGGACGGTGACCGCGGCGGCGTCGCCGACCACGTGGACGTCCGGGTGCGAGAGCGACCGCAGGTGGTCGTCGACCAGGGCCCGGCCGTGCTCGTCCACGGCCAGTCCGGCCTCGGCCGCCAGCGGGTGCGGTTCCATCGAGGCCGCCCACACGGTGAGGTCGGCCCCGATCGGGCCGGCGGTGGTGCGCAGCCCGTCCGGGGTGACCTCGGTGACGGTGGCGTTGTCGTGGACGGCGACGCCGAGCCGGTCGAGGACGCGCCGGATGTGGGTGCGGCCCTTGGGCGAGTAGGTGCCGCCGACCTGCCCGGCCGCGACGATCCGCACCCGCCGCTCGGGGTGGGCCTCGGCGAGTTCGGTGGCCAGTTCGATGCCGGTGGCGCCGCCGCCGACGACGGCCAGGGTGCCGGGGCGGTCGGCCCCGCGGATCAGGCGCCGCACCTCGGCGGCGCGCTCCACGGGGTGGGCGTGCTCGGCGGCGCCGGGGACGCCGTGCCAGGCGGTGCGGCTGCCGAGGGCGTAGACCAGGGTGTCGTAGTCGAGGGTGGTGCCGTCGTCCAGGACGACCTCGTGTCCGGCCGGGTCGACGTCGACGGCCCGGGCCCGGCGGTGATCGATCCGGCGGCCGCGGGCCAGTTCGCCGATGGCGGGCCAGTCGCGGCCGCGGCCGGCCGCGGTCTCGTGCTGGCGGATGCGGTGCAGGAGCCGCTCCTCGGGGGCGACCAGGGTGACGGTGTGGTGCCGTCCGGCGCCCTTGGCCGCGGCGAGTCCGGCGTACCCGGCGCCCAGTACGACGATCCGCTTGCCGGTGCTGGTGGTGCTGCTCATCTCGTCCGCCTCCTCGCGAGGTCGCTCCGGTGGAGCGCTGTTCGGGAGGGGGACGACGCGGCCGGTCAGGATGTGACGGTGATCTGCGTCACGGGTTCGCGGGGGTCCGTGTCAGGGTGCCGTGACCGGGCTGATCCGAGTGAGCTTCTCGGGGTTGACCACGACGTACGCCTCGGTGATCCGCCCGTCGGTCAGGGCGAAGGCCACCACGCCGGTGACGGTGCCGGTGGCCTTCTCGTACCAGAGCAGGCCCGGCTCGCCGTTGACCGTCGCGTAGCCGAGACCGAACTCGGGGGTGAACCACTTGTCTACCAGGCCGGCCACCAGCCGGGCCACCTTGTCGGCGCCGCGCACCGGGCGGGCGGCGGCGCGGACGATGCCGCCGCCGTCGGCGTGCCAGACCACGTCCGGGTCGAGGACCTCCATCAGGCCCAGGATGTCGCCCTCGGTGCAGGCGGAGGCGAACGCCTCGACGGCCCGGCGGTGCTCGGCCGGGTCGGCGCCGTCGCAGTGCCCGCCGCCGTCCTTGACCCGGCGGCGGGCCCGGGAGGCGAGCTGGCGGGTGGCGTCGGGGGTGCGGTCCAGGCAGGCGGCGATGTCCTCGAAACCGACCGCGAACACGTCGTGCAGTACGAGGGCGGCCCGCTCGGCCGGGCTGAGCTGCTCCAGGACGGCGAGCAGGGCGAGCGAGACGGACTCTCCGCGTTCGGCCAGCTCGGCGGGGGAGTCGGGGACGCTCGCGTAGGAGACGGACGGCTCCGGCAGCCACTCGCCGTAGTAGGCCTCGCGGCGGGCCTGGGCGGAACCGAGCTGGTCGTAGCAGAGCCGGGTGACCACGGTGGTGAGGAAGGCGCGCGGGTCGGCGACGGCGGCGCGGTCGGCGGCCTGCCAGCGCAGCCAGGCGTCCTGGAGGACGTCCTCGGCGTCGGTGAAGGAGCCGAGCAGCCGGTAGGCGACCGAGCCCAGGTAGCGGCGGTTCGTCTCGAAGGCGTCGGGGGCTGCGGGCTGGGCGGTCACGGGGGTCACGGTAGCGAACGCCGCCGCCCTCTGCGAAGACCTGGGCGCGCGAAGGGCCGGGACGGGTGAGTCCCGTCCCGGCCCCTCACATGAGGACGCGTCAGCCGACCTCGGTCACGGCCTCCGCGAACTGCGCCTGGTACAGCCGGGCGTACGCGCCGCCGGCGGAGATCAGCTCGTCGTGCGAGCCCTGCTCCACGATCGAGCCGTTCTCCATCACCAGGATCACGTCGGCGTCCCGGATGGTGGAGAGCCGGTGGGCGATCACGAAGCTGGTGCGGCCGGTGCGCAGCCGGGCCATGGCCCGCTGGATCAGTACCTCGGTACGGGTGTCGACCGAGCTGGTCGCCTCGTCCAGGATCAGGATGGACGGCTGGGCGAGGAACGCCCGGGCGATGGTGATCAGCTGCTTCTCGCCCGCGCTGACGCCGGTGCCCTCGTCGTCGAGGACGGTGTCGTAGCCGTCCGGCAGGGTGCGGACGAAGCGGTCGACGTGGGTGGCCTTGGCGGCCTCGACGACCTGCTCACGGGTGGCGCCCTGGGCGCCGTAGGCGATGTTGTCGGCGATGGTGCCGCCGAACAGCCAGGTGTCCTGGAGCACCATGCCGATGCCCGAGCGCAGGTCCTCGCGGGACATCGCGGCGATGTCCACCCCGTCCAGGGTGATCCGCCCGCCGCTGACCTCGTAGAACCGCATCAGCAGGTTGACCATGGTGGTCTTGCCGGCGCCGGTGGGGCCGACGATGGCCACGGTCTGGCCGGGCTCGACCTTGAGTGAGAGGTCCTCGATGAGCGGCTTGTCCGGGTCGTAGCGGAAGGACACGTCATGGAAGGCGACCCGGCCGCGGACCGCGTCCGGCTTCTCGGGCATGGCCGGCTCGGGGCTCTGCTCGGGGGCGTCCAGCAGCTCGAAGACGCGCTCGGCGGAGGCGACCCCGGACTGCACCAGGTTGGCGATGCTGGCGACCTGGGTGAGCGGCTGGCTGAACTGCCGGGAGTACTGGATGAAGGCCTGCACGTCGCCGATGGACAGCGAGCCGCTGGCCACCCGCAGACCGCCGACGACCGCGACCAGTACGTACTGCAGGTTGCCGATCAGCATCATCGCGGGCTGGGTGATCCCGGAGATGAACTGGGCCCGGAAGCTGGACTGGAAGAGCGCCTCGTTGTGCTCGCGGAAGGTCTCGGTGGACTCGTGCTGCCGGCCGAACACCTTGACCAGGGTGTGGCCGGTGTACATCTCCTCGATGTGGGCGTTGAGTTGGCCGGTGGACCGCCACTGCTGGACGAACTGCGGCCGGGCCCGCTTGCCGACCTTGGCGGCGACGACCACCGACAGCGGCACCGAGACCAGCGCGATCACGGCGAGCAGCGGGGAGATCCAGAACATCATCGCCAGCACACCGACCACGGTGAGCAGCGAGTTGACCACCTGTCCCATGGTCTGCTGCATGGACTGGCCGATGTTGTCGATGTCGTTGGTGACCCGGCTGAGCACCTCGCCGCGCGGCTGCTTGTCGAAGTAACTCAGCGGCAGCCGGGCCAGTTTGGCCTCGACGTCCTGGCGCAGCCGGTAGCCGGCCGACTGGATCGCCTTGGTGGCCAGGCGGCCCTGGATGATGCCGAGGACGGCGGAGGCGACGTAGATGCCGAGCACCCAGAGCAGGATGGAGCCGATGGCGCCGAAGTCCATGCCGTGGCCGGGGGTGAAGTCGACGGCGGAGAGCAGGTCGGCGACGCCGCCCTCGCCGTGGGCGCGCAGCCCGGCGATGACCTCGGTCTTGGAGGTGCCGGGCTGGAAGCGGGCGCCGACGACGCCGGCGAAGATCAGGTCGGTGGCCTCGCCGAGGATCTTGGGGCCGATGACGGCGCAGCCGATGCCGACCACGCCGAGCAGCAGGACGCCGATCAGCAGGGTGCGCTCGGGGCGCAGCAGGCCGAGCACGCGCTTGCCGGAGCCCTTGAAGTCCATGGACTTCTCGGCGCCCTGGCCGCCCATGAAGCGACCCGGTCCGGCCGGGCCGCGGCGGGCGGCGGCGGCCTGCGAGTCGCTGGGGAGTCTGTCCTCCGGCTTGCCCGAGGGCTTCCCGGCGGGCTTTCCTGGGCTGGTCATGCCGCCTCCTGCTCGGTGAGCTGGGAGAGCACGATCTCCCGGTACGTCGGGTTGTCGGCCATCAGTTCACGATGGGTGCCGGCGCCGACGACCGCGCCCTCGTCGAGGACGATGATCCGGTCGGCGTCGCGGATGGTGGACACGCGCTGGGCGACGATCAGGACGGTGGCGTCGGCGGTCTCGTGGGCGAGGGCCTTGCGCAGCTTGGCGTCGGTGGCGTAGTCGAGCGCGGAGAAGGAGTCGTCGAAGAGGTAGACGACGGGCTTGCGCACCAGCGCGCGGGCGATGGCCAGGCGCTGGCGCTGACCGCCGGAGATGTTGGTGCCGCCCTGGGCGATCGGGGCGTCCAGGCCCTCGGCCAGCTTCTCGACGAACTCCTTGGCCTGGGCGATCTCCAGGGCGTGCCAGAGCTCCTCGTCGGTGGCGTCGGGACGGCCGTAGCGCAGGTTGCTGGCGACGGTGCCGGAGAACAGGTAGGGCTTCTGCGGGACGATGCCGACGCTCTCGGCGATCGCCTCGGGGGCGAGGTCGCGCACGTCCACGCCGTCCAGCAGGACCTGCCCGCCGGTGGCGTCGAAGAGCCGGGGGACGAGGCCGAGCAGGGTGGACTTGCCGCTGCCGGTGGAGCCGATGATGGCGGTGGTCTCGCCGGGGCGGGCGGTGAGGTCGATGCCGCGCAGCACCGAGGCCTCGGCACCGGGGTAGCGGAAGTCGACGTCGCGCAGTTCCAGGTTGCCGCGGCGCAGCACCTCGGTGATCGGCGCGGACGGCGGGATGACGCTGGAGCTGGTGCCGAGGACCTCTTCGATGCGCTCGGCGCAGACCTCGGCGCGGGGCACCATCATGAACATGAAGGTGGCCATCATGACGCTCATCAGGATCTGCATCAGGTAGGAGAGGAAGGCGGTCAGCGCGCCGATCTCCATGTCGTGGCTGTCGATGCGGTGGGCGCCGAACCAGAGCACCGCGACGCTGGAGAGGTTCACGACCAGCATCACGGCCGGGAACATCACGGACATCAGTCGGCCGACGTGCCGGGCGACCTGGGTGAGGTCCTCGTTGGCGGTGGCGAAGCGGGCCTGCTCGTGGTCGTCCTTGACGAAGGCGCGGATCACCCGGATGCCGGTGATCTGCTCGCGCAGCACCCGGTTCACGGTGTCGATCTTCTTCTGCATGCTGCGGAACTTGGGCCGCAGCGCGCGGACCAGCAATGTGACGACGATGCCGAGCGCGGGGACGACGGCGAGCAGCAGGCCGGACAGCGGGACGTCCTGGTTGAGCGCCATGGTGATGCCGCCGACGCACATGATCGGCGCGGCCACCATCAGGAGGAAGCTCGTCAGGGCCAGCATCTGGACCTGCTGGACGTCGTTGGTGGTGCGGGTGATCAGGGAGGGCGCGCCGAACTCGCCGACCTCGCGGGCGGAGAAGCTCTGCACCCGGTCGAAGACGGCGGCCCGGAGGTCCCGGCCGAAGGCCATCGCCGTGCGGGCGCCGAAGTAGACGGCGCTGATCGAGCAGAGGGCCTGGACCAGGGTGACGCCGATCATCACCGCGCCCACGCGCATGATGTAGCCGGTGTCTCCCTTGACCACGCCGCTGTCGATGATGTCGGCATTGAGCGTCGGCAGGTAGAGCGCCGCGAGGGTGGACACCAGCTGGAGTACCACCAGCAAGGTGATCGGTCGGGAATATGGGCGCAGGTACGCCCGGAGGAGTCTGATCAGCACGGGCACACTCTTGTCGTCGCCGGTCGGGTTCGCATCCCAATTCTCGTGGTTCTGTGGCGTCGCACAGACGATTCGGGGGCTGTCCGGCTGAGGTTTGCCGGGCCTTTGCCAAGCCCTCCCACGGATCCGGGTGCGGACGGGCCGTCCGCGGGCCCCGCGCCCGGGCACCGGCGCCGCGACGCCGTGCCAGCTGGATCCTCCCCCTTACGGAATGACCGATTTCCCCCTAGGCTGCTGACTACGCCCTTGTTACCAGCCGGTACCGCTCAGGTGAACCGGGGCCCGGCGACCGCCCCCACGGGCGCCGCAATCCCTCAGACGGCCACCCGCCCCCGGAGGTCCTCGTTGAGTTCCGCGCAGTCCCTGATCGACTCCGGCAGTGCCGACATCGTCGCCGGGCGTCCCGCCTCCGTCGCCCACCTGTTCCTGGAGCGCGTCGCCGCCACCCCGAACGCCGAGGCCTACCGCTACCCCGCTCCGGTGGACGAGCACGCCGCGGACGGCGCCCCGGGCGCCGAGCAGTGGCGCTCGCTGACCTGGGCGCAGACCGCCGTACGGGTCAAGGCGGTGGCGGCCGGCCTGATGGCGCTCGGCATCCAGGCGGAGGACCGGGTCGCGCTGGCCTCCTCCACCCGGCTCGACTGGATCATCGCCGACCTCGGGGCCATGTGCGCGGGCGCCGCCATCACCACGGTCTACCCCAGCACCAACGCCGACGAGACCGCGTTCATCCTCTCCAACTCCGGCTCCAAGGCGCTGTTCGCCGAGAACGCCGCCCAGCTGGCCAAGGCCGTCGAGCAGATCGAGCACCTGCCCGAGCTGCGCACCGTCATCCTCTTCGACGCCCCCGAGGAGACCCCCGCGACGGCCGGGCTGGAACTGCTCACCCTCGCCGAGCTGGAGCAGCGCGGCGCGGAGTACCTGGAGCAGCACCCGGACGCGATCGAGAAGGCCGTGGCCGCGCTCGACAAGGAGCAGCTGGCCACCCTCATCTACACCTCCGGTACCACCGGCCGCCCCAAGGGCGTGCGCCTGGTGCACGACTGCTGGGCGTACGAGGGCCGGGCACAGGAGGCCAGCGGGCTGCTGCGCTCCGACGACGTCCAGTTCATGTGGCTGCCGCTGTCGCACGTGTTCGGCAAGACGCTGATCTCGGGGCAGATCGCCACCGGCCACGTGATGGCGGTGGACGGCCGGGTCGACCGGATCGTCCACAACCTGCCGGTCATCCGGCCGACCGTGATGGCCTCCGCGCCGCGCATCTTCGAGAAGGTCTACAACGGCATCGCCGGCCGGGCCCGGGCCGAGGGCGGCGCCAAGTACAAGATCTTCATGTGGGCCGCCAAGGTGGCCCGCGAGCATGCCCGGGCGGTCCAGGAGAGCCGGGTCGCCACCGGCGTCGGCAGCGCCCCGCTGGCCCTGCGGGTGCAGCACTCGCTGGCCGACAAGCTGGTGTACGCCAAGATCCGGGCGGCCTTCGGCGGCCGGCTGCGCGGGGCCGTCTCCGGCAGCGCGGCGCTCGCTCCCGAGATCGGCTACTTCTTCCTCGGCGCCGGGGTGCCGATCCTGGAGGGCTACGGCCTCTCCGAGACCAGCGCCGGCTCCTGCGTCAACCGCGAGGAGGACGTACGGATCGGCACGGTGGGCCGCGCGCTGCCCGGCACCGAGGTGCGGATCGCCGAGGACGGCGAGATCCTGCTGCGCGGCCCCGGCGTGATGCGCGGCTACCACAACCTGCCGGACAAGACCGCCGAAGTCCTGGAGCCGGACGGCTGGTTCCACACCGAGGACATCGGCGAGCTGAGCGCCGACGGCTTCCTGCGGATCACCGACCGCAAGAAGGACCTGTTCAAGACCTCCGGCGGCAAGTACGTGGCGCCCAGCGAGGTCGAGGGCAAGTTCAAGGCGGTCTGCCCGTTCGTCAGCAACATCCTGGTGATCGGCAACGGCCGCAACTTCTGCACCGCGCTGATCGGCCTGGACGAGTCGGTGCTGATGCCGTGGGCCGCCGAGCACGGCCTGGCCGGCCGGACCTACGCCGAGCTGGCCGGGGAGCCGGCCGTGCGCCAGCTGATCGAGGGCTTCGTGAAGCGGGTCAACGCCGACCTCCAGCGCTGGCAGACGATCAAGAAGTTCCACCTGCTGCCGCGCGACCTCGACATCGAGCACGGCGAGCTCACCCCGAGCCTGAAGATCAAGCGCCCGGTGGTCGAGCAGACCTACGCCGACGCGGTGGCCGCGATGTACGCGGGCGCCAACGAGGCCTGAGCCCGGCTCCCGTACGGTCCGCGCGGGGTTCGCCGGCCGTACGGGACAATGGGGTCATGCCCTCCGCACTCCCCGACGGCGAACCGGTGCCGTCCGACGGTTCTCTGCCCGCGCACGCCCTCACCGGGCTGGGGCAACGGCCGTTCGGCTTCTACCTGCACGTGCCGTACTGCGCCAGCCGCTGTGGCTACTGCGACTTCAACACCTACACGGCCACCGAGCTGCGTGCCCAGGCTGGGCGTGGGGCCGCTGCCACGCAGGAGACCTACGCCGACAACGTGGTCGCCGAGATCCGGCTGGCCCGGAAGGTGCTGGGGGATACGGACCTCCCGGTGCGGACCGTCTTCCTCGGCGGCGGCACCCCGACCCTGCTGCCGGCCCGCGACCTGGTGAAGATGCTCGCCGCGCTGCGCGAGGAGTTCGGGCTCGCCCCGGACGCCGAGGTCACCACCGAGGCCAACCCGGAGTCCGTCGACCCGGCGTACCTGGCCGAGCTGCGCGAGGGCGGCTACAACCGGATCTCCTTCGGCATGCAGAGCGCCCGCCCGCACGTCCTCCAGCTGCTCGACCGCCACCACACCCCGGGCCGCCCCGAGGCCTGCGTGGCCGAGGCCCGCGCGGCCGGTTTCGAGCACGTCAACCTCGACCTGATCTACGGCACCCCCGGCGAGTCCGACGACGACTGGCGGGCCTCCCTGGACGCGGCGATCGGCGCCGGACCGGACCACGTCTCCGCGTACTCCCTGATCGTCGAGGAGGGCACCCGGCTGGCCGCCCGGGTCAAGCGCGGCGAACTGCCGATGATCGACGACGACGTGCACGCCGACCGCTACCTCATCGCCGAGCAGGCGCTCAGTGCGGCCGGCTACTCCTGGTACGAGGTCTCCAACTGGGCCACCACCCCCGAGGGCCGCTGCCGCCACAACGAGCTCTACTGGACCGGCGCCGACTGGTGGGGCGCCGGCCCCGGCGCCCACAGCCATGTCGGCGGCGTCCGCTGGTGGAACGCCAAGCACCCCGCCGCCTACGCCCAGTCCCTCACCGAGGGCCGCACCCCGGCGCTGGGCCGCGAACTCCTGTCGGATGAGGACCGCCGGGTCGAGCGCATCCTGCTGGAACTGCGCCTGGTCGACGGCGTCCCGCTGGACCTGCTGACCGACACCGGCCGCAAGGCCGCCGTCCGGGCCCTGGCCGCCGGCCTCCTCGCCCCGGGGCCGTACCAGGCGGGCCGCGCCGCCCTCACCCTCCAGGGGCGGTTGCTGGCGGACGCGGTCGTGCGTGACCTGGTGGACTGACATCCGTTGACGTGGGTGTCAGCCGCCGGAGGGAGCGTGCGATGACCGCCATCGATGATCGGATGACCGGGATCTTCGAGAACCTGGAGGTGCCGGAAGGCGTCAAGGCCGAGCTCATCCGGGGGGAAATCGTGATGACGGCGGGGCCTGACATGGTCCACAACCTCATCGTCCTGGCGATTCAGCAGCAGCTTCCGGGCGGTTGGGGATCCCCGGCCAGGCCAGCGAACCCCAGCCCGGCCTCGTCGTCTTCGAACGCGGGGCGGTCGATACGTCTGACCTACCTCACTCCGGCAGGGTCGTGAAGTCGATCAGCTCCTCGACCCGTCCGAGTAGCTCGGGCTCCAGGTCCCTGTAGCTGTTCACCTTCGACAGGATGTGCTTCCAGGCGGCCGGGGTGTCCACCGGCCAGCCGAGGCGGCGGCAGGTGCCCTCCTTCCAGTCCTCTCCCCTGGGGACGGCAGGCCACGCCGGGATGCCGACGCTGGACGGCTTCACGGCCTGCCAGACGTCGATGTAGGGGTGGCCGACGACCAGCACCGAGTCGCCGGTGACCTGGGCGGCGATGCGGTGTTCCTTGGTGCCGGGGAGCAGGTGGTCGACCAGGACGCCGAGGCGGCGGCCGGGACCGGGGGCGAAGTCGGCGACGATCGCCGGGAGGTCGTCGATGCCGCGCAGGTATTCGACGACGACGCCCTCGATGCGCAGGTCGTCACCCCAGACGCGTTCGACCAGTTCGGCGTCGTGCCGGCCCTCGACGTAGATGCGGGACTCGCGGGCGACCCGGGCGCGGGCGCCGGGGACGGCGATCGAGCCGGAGGCGGTGCGGCCGGGCGCGCGGGCGGGCGCCGGGCCGGTGGGGCGGACCAGGGTGACGACCTTGCCCTCCAGCAGGAAGCCGCGCGGGACCAGGGGGAAGACCCGGTGCTTGCCGAAGCGGTCCTCCAGGGTGACGGTGAACCCCTCGGCGGTCTTCTCGCAGCGCACCACCGCCCCGCAGAAGCCGGTGGCGGCCTCCTCGACCACCAGGTCCCGTTCGGCGGGCACCTCCGGTGCGGGGGTCTGCTTCTTCCACGGCGGGGTGAGGTCGGGTCCGTACTGGCGGCTGCGCATACGGGTGATCATAGGGATGGCGGACGGACCGTCAGAGGCCCGGCGCGCCCCAGACCGGGAACCAGCGGCTCAGGTCCTTCTCCAGCCGCAGGTCGTTCCCCAGCATCGCGTTGACCTGCAGCTCCAGCGGACTGTTGCGCCGCTCCCCGCCACCGGGCATCGGGGCGAAGGGATAGAAGCTGCCGCGCTTGTAGAGGTAGACCAGGGCCAGCGACTGCCCCTGCCCGTTCCGGAAGCAGACCAGCGAGCAGAGCAACTGCGGCCCGAAGCCGTTCGCCTCCAGCTCGCTGTTGACCGCGTGCAGGTCGTTCACCAGCTCCGGCAGCTCCCCGGGCTGGTGCCGGGCGAGCAGCCAGGAGTAGCCGTAGCCGTCCTTGGAGGCCTCCACCGGTACGCCGCCGCGCTCGGTGTCGGCGTCCAGCAGCGCCCGGACCTGCTGCTCGACCTGGACGAAGGCCGCGCCCTCGACGGCCGCGAAGCAGACCGAGCCGAGCCCGGTGGGGAGGAACCCGGCCCCGGCCTCCAGGGTGAGCGCGGCGGACGGCACGCCGAACAGCTGGTCGAGGTCGGGCTTGACGGGCTTGCTGCGGCCGAACAGGGCGTCCAGGAATCCCACGGTGGTCCTTTCCTCAACGGGAATCAGCGGCCGAGCTGCTCGGAGATCTTCGCCAGCTGCGCCAGCCGCTTCTCCAGCGTCGGGTGGGTGGAGAGCAGCTGGGAGGCGGTCTCCCGGGCGCTGAGCGCGGGGGCGAAGTAGAAGGCGTTGTACGGCTGCGACTTGCGCAGGTCCTCGGTGGGGATGGCCGCGATCTGCCCGGTCACCTTGGTCAGGGCCGAGGCCAGGGCGCTGGGCCGGCCGGTGAGCTGCGCGGCGGCCCGGTCGGCGGCCAGCTCGCGGTAGCGGGAGAGCAGCCGGGTGAGCAGGAAGCTGATCGCGTAGACGACCATCGACACCAGGGGGATGATCAGCGCCGCGATGGCCGCGTTCTGGTCGTTGTTGTTGCGCCCGCCGCCCATAAACCCGCCGTACATGGCGACCCGGGTCATCGCCCCGGCGAGCACGCCGAGGAAGCCGGCGATGGTCATCACCGCGACGTCCCGGTGGGCGACGTGCGACAGCTCGTGCGCCAGGACGCCTTCCAGCTCCTCGGGTTCGAGCCGGCGCAGCAGGCCGGTGGTGACGCAGACCACGGCGTTCTGCGGGTTGCGGCCGGTGGCGAAGGCGTTCGGCATGTCGTTGTCGGCGACCGCCACGCGGGGCTTGGGCATGTCGGCCAGGGCACAGAGCCGGTCGATGGTGCCGTGCAGCTGGGGGTACTGCTCCTCGGTCACCTGGCGGGCGCCCATCGCCCGTTCGGTGATCTTGTCGCTGAACCAGAACTGGGCCACGAACAGCCCGCCGGAGATCAGCACGATCAGCGGCCAGGCCCCGCGCAGCAGCGCGATCAGCAGGCCCGTGAAACCGACGTACAGCAGCCCGATCACGAACATCGTCGCGACCATGCGGCTGGTCAGGCCGCGGTCGGGCGCGAAACGGGTGTGCTGGCCCGAGCTCGACATCTCTTGCTCCTCCGTTCGCCGTCGCTTTCGATGCTGCCACCCGGACGGCCCCAGGGCACCACCCCCGCGCCGCGAGTTGCGGCGGAAGGGGCCGTGCCCTGGGACTGCGGGCAGGATCACTCCGGCCGGGCCGTTCCTGGGACAGGACCCGGGCCTTACACTGGCAGATACGGTTTTGGCACTCGTGTGCGCAGAGTGCCAGGGTCGGGGTCCTCCCGGAGCGGCCCGCAGCATCACAGACGGACAACGTGCGAAGACGGAGGTGCGTGCCCATGGCCGGTGAGGTCCGCCAACTGGACGACCGCAAGCTCGCCGTTCTGCGTGCCATCGTCCAGGACTACGTGGGCACCGAGGAGCCGGTCGGCTCCAAGGCCCTCGTGGAGCGGCACAACCTCGGAGTCTCCCCGGCGACCGTGCGCAACGACATGGCGGCGCTGGAGGAGGAGGGCTACATCCACCAGCCGCACACCAGCGCCGGGCGCATCCCCACCGACAAGGGCTACCGGCTGTTCGTCGACAAGCTCGCCGAGGTCAAGCCGATGAGCGCCCCGGAGCGCCGGGCGATCCGGCACTTCCTGGACGGCGCCGTCGACCTGGACGACGTGGTCGCCCGCACGGTGCGGCTGCTCGCCCAGCTGACCCGGCAGGTCGCCGTGGTGCAGTACCCCTCGCTGACCCGCTCCACCGTCCGGCACATCGAGCTGGTGGCGCTGGCCCCGGCGAAGGTGATGCTGGTCCTGATCACCAACACCGGCCGGGTCGAGCAGCGGATGGTCGACTGCCCGGGCACGGTCGGCGAGACGGTCCTGGCGGACCTGCGGGCGCGGATCAACGTCCGGGCCGCCGGCCAGCGGCTGCCGGACGTCCCGGCGCTGCTGGAGGAGCTGCCGGCCACGTTCGAGCAGATCGACCGGCCGACCGTCAGTACGGTCCTGGCGACCCTGTTCGAGGCGCTGGCCGAGCAGAACGTGGAGCGGATCATGCTGGCCGGCACGGCCAACCTGACGCGTTTCGGCCACGACTTCCCGCTCACCATCCAGCCGGTCCTGGAGGCCCTGGAGGAGCAGGTCGTCCTGCTCCGCCTCCTGGGTGAGACCGGGGACGCCGGAATGACGGTCCGGATCGGGCGGGAGATTGCGTACGAAGGGCTGAATTCCACCTCGGTGGTGTCGGTCGGCTACGGTTCGGGCGACGAGAGCGTGGCCAAACTCGGTGTGATCGGTCCGACCCGGATGGACTACCCGGGCACAATGGGGGCGGTGCGGGCGGTGGCACGGTACGTGGGGCAGATCCTGGCCGAGTCGTAGCAAGCAACCGCTGTTAGATGTCTAACGGCGGTGTCCAGTCGCACTACTACAGGCGGAACAAGCGGAGCATTTGGTGGCCACGGACTACTACGCGGTACTCGGCGTCCGACGGGATGCGGGGCAGGACGAGATCAAGAAGGCGTTCCGGCGCCTGGCACGCGAACTGCACCCGGACGTCAACCCGGACCCGAAGACGCAGGAGCGGTTCAAGGAGATCAACGCCGCTTACGAGGTGCTCTCCGATCCGCAGAAGCGCCAGGTCTACGACCTCGGCGGTGACCCGCTCTCACCGGGCGGCGGGGGCGCGGGCGGCTTCGGCGCCGGCGCGGCGGGCTTCGGCTTCTCCGACATCATGGACGCCTTCTTCGGCGCCGCGGCCGGCCAGCGCGGCCCGCGCTCGCGCACCCGCCGCGGCCAGGACGCCATGATCCGGCTGGAGATCACCCTGGAGGAGGCCGCCTTCGGCGCCACCAAGGAACTCCAGGTCGACACCGCCGTCACCTGCACCACCTGCAACGGCGAGGGCGCGGCCCCCGGCACCTCCGCGCAGACCTGCGACATGTGCCGCGGCAAGGGCGAGGTCTCCCAGGTCACCCGCTCCTTCCTGGGGCAGGTCATGACCTCCCGCCCCTGCCCGCAGTGCCAGGGCTTCGGCACCGTCGTGCCGACCCCGTGCCCCGAGTGCGCCGGCGACGGCCGGGTCCGCGCCCGCCGCACCCTGACCGTCAAGATCCCGGCCGGTGTCGACAACGGCACCCGGATCCAGCTGGCCGGCGAGGGCGAGGTCGGCCCCGGCGGCGGCCCGGCCGGCGACCTGTACGTCGAGATCGCCGAGACCACCCACAGCGTCTTCCAGCGGCGCGGGGACGACCTGCACTGCACCGTCACCATCCCGATGACGGCCGCCGCGCTCGGCACCCAGGTGCCGCTGCAGACCCTAGACGGGCTGGAGGAGGTCGACATCCGGCCCGGCACCCAGTCCGGCCAGTCGATCCCGCTGCACGGCCGGGGCATCACCCACCTGCGCGGGGGCGGCCGGGGCGACCTGATAGTGCACGTCGAGGTTCAGACGCCCACCAAGCTCGACGCCGAGCAGGAGGAACTGCTGCGCCGGCTCGCCATACTGCGCGGCGAGGAGCGCCCGTCCGGCCAGTTCGCGCCGGGCCAGCAGGGCCTGTTCTCGCGTCTGAAGGACGCCTTCAACGGCCGGTAAGCCGTCCGGGAGGGGGTGCCGGGTTCAGGTCCCGAGAGACAGGTCCTGACCCGGCACCCCCTTCGCGTTCCCGTTCCGCCCACCCTCCGGAGGACCACCCCATGACCGCCCCCGTCTTCGTCGTCGAGACCGAGCGGATCGCCGCCGCCGCGCCCGGGGCGCTGGTGCGCCTGGACGGGGCGGAGGGGCGGCACGCGGCCGCGGTGAAGCGGCTGGCGGCCGGTGAGGCGGTGACCCTGGCGGACGGGCTGGGGCTCGGGGTGGACGGGGTGGTCGCCGAGGTGTTCGGCAAGGACGCGATCGACGTCACGGTGGCCGCCGTGCGCCGGGAGCCGGAGCCGGCGCCGCGGATCGTCGTCGTCCAGGCGCTGCCCAAGGGCGACCGCGGCGAGCTGGCCGTGGAGACCATGACCGAGGTCGGCGTGGACGTGGTGGTCCCCTGGGCGGCCTCGCGCTGCATCACCCAGTGGAAGGGCGAGCGCGGAGCCAAGGCGCTCGCCAAGTGGCGGGCCACCGCCCGGGAGGCGGGCAAGCAGTCCCGCCGGCTGCGCTTCCCCGAGGTACGCGAGCCGATGACCACCAGGCAGCTGGCCCCGCTGCTGGCGCGGGCCTCCTTCGCCGCCGTGCTGCACGAGGAGGGTGCCGAGCCGCTGGCGCACGCCGCGCTGCCCGGGGCGGGGGACATCGTGCTGGTGGTCGGCCCGGAGGGCGGCGTCTCCCCGGAGGAGCTGGCCGCCTTCGCCGAGGCGGGCGCGAAGCCGTACCGGCTGGGCCCGTCGGTGCTGCGCACCTCCACCGCCGGGGTGGCCGCCGGGGCGCTGCTGCTGGGGCGCACCGGCCGCTGGTCGTGACGCCCGCTGGTCGTGACGCCCGCTGGTCGTAGCCCCCGCACGCCCTCGGGGACTTGCCGAAAACGGAGCGGCTCGTACCCGTACCTGCCTACGCTGGCCGAGTGACGGACTCCCTGAGCACCTCTGCGGGCGCCTATCTGCGCCATCCCCATCTGCACGGTGACCTGGTCACCTTCGTCGCCGAGGACGACGTCTGGCTGGCCCCGCTGGACGGCGGGCGGGCCTGGCGGCTGACGGCCGATCACCTTCCGGTGCACCACCCCCGGTTCTCGCCGGACGGGCGGCACATCGCCTTCTCCTCCACCCGGGACGGCGCCCCCGAGGTGCACGTGGTGCCGGTGGACGGCGGGCCGTCCCGGCGGCTCACCCACTGGGGCAGCGAGCAGACCCGGGTGCAGGGCTGGACGGCCGACGGCCGCCCGATCGCCACCACCAGCGCCGGCGAGGCCAGCGTGCGCCGCAGCTGGGCGCACGCGGTGCCGCTGGACGGCGGCGAGCCGGTGCGGCTGCCGTACGGGCCGGTCGGCGGGCTCGCCTTCGAGCCGGACGGGGACCGCGTGCTGCTGGTCACCGTCAACAACCGCGAGCCGGCCTGGTGGAAGCGCTACCGGGGCGGCCGGGCCGGCAAGTTGTGGCTGGGGCAGGACCAGTTCACCCGCGTGCACGAGGAGTTGGACGGGCAGCTCGACTCCCCGCTGTGGGTGGCCGGTTCGCTGCAAAGCAGTCGGATCGCCTTCCTGTCCGACCACGAGGGTGTCGGCGAGCTGTGGTCCAGCCGCCCGGACGGCTCCGACCTGCGCCGCCACACCGGTGACCCGGACGGCTTCTACGCCCGCAACGCCACCACCGACGGCACCAGGGTGGTCCTCCACCGGGCCGGCGACCTCTGGCTGCTGGACGACCTGGACGGCGCCGAGCCGCGCCGCCTGGACATCCGGCTGGCCGGCCCGCGCACCGGCCGCCGGCCCCGCCCGGTGCACACCGCGCACTGGCTGGAGTCCGTCGCGCCCGACCGCACCGGCCGGGCCGGCGCCGTGGTGGTGCGCGGCGGCGTGCACTGGCTGACCCACCGCGAGGGCCCGGCCCGGGTGCTGGACGAGACCCCGGGCGTGCGCGCGCGGCTGGCCCGGGTGGTGCCGGGTGAGGACGGCGGCCAGGGCGTGCTGTGGGTGTCCGACGCCGAGGGCGAGGACGCCTTGGAGTACGCCCCGGCCGTCCATGGCGCCGAGCGGCGCCGGCTGGCCGCCGGGCGGCTCGGCCGGGTCAACTCGTTGGTGGTCTCCCCGGACGGCAAGCAGGCCGCGCTCGGCGTGCACGACGGCCGGGTGCTGCTGGTGGCGCTGGCCGACGGAGCCGTGCACGAGCTGGAGCGCAGCACCGACGGCGAGGTCAGCGGACTGGCGTTCAGCCCGGACTCGGCCTGGCTGGCCTGGTCCCGCCCGGTGCACGGGGTGGGGCCGTACTCGCTGCGCCAGATCGTGCTGGCCGACCTGGCCACCCGCACCGTCAGCGAGATCACCCAGCAGCGCTTCATCGACACCTCGCCCGCGTTCACCGCGGACGGCCGCTACCTGGCCTTCCTGTCGGTGCGCAACTTCGACCCGGTCTACGACGCGCATGTCTTCGACCTGTCCTTCCCGAACGGCTGCCGTCCGTACCTGATCACGCTGGCCGCCGACACGCCGTCCCCGTTCGGGCCGCAGCGGGCCGGGCGGCCGCTCGGCGGGGAGGAGGACGAGCCCGGCCCGCGCAAGGCGGACGGTGAGGAGGGCGCGGCCTCGGCCGCGCCGGCGACCAGGGTGGACCTGGACGGCATCGCCGACCGGATCGTCCCGTTCCCGGTCGAGGGCGGCCGGTTCCACACGCTGTGCGCCGCCAAGGACGGCGTGCTGTGGACCAGGGTGCCGCTGCTCGGCGAACTCGGCGACGAGGCGGCCTCCCTGGACGACGAGCGGCCCCGCCCGGTGCTGGAGCGCTTCGACCTCAGGAAGCGCCGCGCCGAGCAACTGGTGCATGGCGTCGACGGGTTCGCGGTCAGCGGGGACGGCACCCGGGTGGCCGTGCTGGACGAGGACGAGCTGCGGATCGTCCCGGCCGACCACAAGGCGGGCGGCGAGGACGACGAGACCACCGTCGACCTCGCCCGGCTGCGGGTGAGCGTCGACCCGGCCGCCGAGTGGCGGCAGATGTACGCCGAGAACGGCCGGCTGATGCGGGACAACTTCTGGCGCCCCGACCTCGGCGGCGTGGACTGGGCCGGGGTGCTGGAGCGTTACCGGCCGCTGGTCGAGCGGGTCGGCTCGCACGACGAACTGGTCGACCTGCTCTGGGAGGTGCACGGCGAACTCGGCACCTCGCACGCCTACGTGATCCCGTACGGCCGCTACACCGAGCCGGCCCGGCGCCAGGGCCTGCTCGGCGCCGACCTGGTGAAGGACGGCGACCAGTGGCGGATCGCCCGGATCCTGCCCGGCGAGTCCTCCGACCCGAGGGCCCGCTCGCCGCTGGCCGCGCCCGGCGCCGCGGTCCGCCCGGGCGACGCGGTGCTCGCCGTCAACGGCCGCCCGGTGGACCCGGTCACCGGCCCGGCGCCGCTGCTGGCCGGCACCGCCGGGCAGCCGGTCGAGCTGACCGTGGCCGGCAAGGACGGCACCGGCCAGCGCCACCCGGTGGTCGTCCCGCTCGCCGACGAGGAGGCGCTGCGCTACCACGACTGGGTGGCCGGGCGGCGGGCCGCGACGCGCGAGCTGTCCGGCGGCCGGCTCGGCTACCTGCACATCCCGGACATGCAGACGGCCGGCTGGGCCCAGCTGCACCGGGACCTGAGCACCGAGATGGCCAGGGAGGGCGTGATCGTCGACGTCCGGGACAACCGGGGCGGCCACACCTCGCAGCTGGTGATCGAGAAGCTGGCCCGCCGGATCGTCGGCTGGAACGTCATCCGGGACACCGACCACCCGGTGCCCTACCCGATGGACGCCCCACGCGGGCCGGTGGTCGCGCTCGCCAACGAGCTCTCCGGCTCGGACGGCGACATCGTCAACGCCGCCATCCAGGCGCTCGGGATCGGCCCGGTGGTCGGCACCCGCACCTGGGGCGGGGTGATCGGCATCGACAGCCAGTACCGGCTGGTCGACGGCACCCTGGTCACCCAGCCCAAGTACGCGTACTGGCTGGAGAACTACGGCTGGGGCGTGGAGAACCACGGCGTCGATCCGGACGTCGAGGTGCCGTTCGCCCCGCACCACTGGGCGGCCGGCGAGGACCCGCAGCTGGCCGAGGGCGTGCGGATCGCCCTCGCGGCGCTGGCCGAGACCCCGGCCCGTACCGGGCCGCCGCTGCCCTGGGCGTAGCTCGTGAGGGTTCGGCGCGGGGGGGGGGGGGGGGGGCCCCCCCCCCCCCCGGGCCGGGGGGGTTGTGGGGGGGGTCGTTTTGGGGAAATTTTTAGTAAACAAAACCGCGGGCGCAATTCCGAAGGCGATACACCCCCACACAAAC